>JASFRI010000031.1:0-18972 GCA_050115015.1 Acidobacteriota bacterium | reverse complement strand
GCCCGCCTGGGACCAGAACTGCCTGGAGAACGTCTGCGGGTCCTGTTCCATGATCGTCAACGGCAGGCCTCGCCAGGCCTGCGCCGTGCTCGTGGACCAGATCTCGCAGCCCATCGAGCTGCGTCCGCTGACGAAGTTCCCGGTGGTCCGCGACCTCGTGGTCGATCGGAGCCGGATGTTCGAGCTGCTGAAGAAGGTGCGCGCCTGGATCCCCATCGACGGCACCCACGACCTGGGTCCCGGCCCGGGGATGGCGGAGGAGGACCGGGTCCGTGCCTACGCGTTCGCCCGCTGCATGACCTGCGGGTGCTGCATGGAGGCGTGTCCCCAGTTCGGGCCCGGCAACGACTTCGTCGGGCCGGCCCCGCTGGGCCAGGTGCGTCTGTTCAATGCCCATCCCACCGGCCGGATGAACCGGTCCGAGCGGCTCGAGGCGGTGATGGGAAAGGGGGGCGTCACCGACTGCGGCAACGCGCAGAACTGCGTGCAGGCGTGTCCGAAGGACATCCCGCTGCTCGATGCCATTGCCGAGGTGAACCGCCAGGTGTCCGTGAAATGGCTACGCGATCTCTTCGGCGTCTGACCCTCCGGGCCCTCCTGGGAGCCTGTGCGGTCCTTCCCGGCGCGCTCGCATCCGCGGAGGAGCCGACGCCCCTCGAGCGGGACCTCCAGCCCCGGTACCTGGATCAGACCTACCTGCTGCAGGCGGACGTCAAGGTGCAGCAGGTGGCGACGCAGACCGTCCGGAGCTCCACCGTGGGACCGCGTCCCCGGATCGCGGAGACCCGTCCGATCACCGTGATCACGTCGGAGGGGGTCTTCTACACCGCCGACTACGACAAGACCGACCAGATCAACGTGGACGTGCGCCGGGGGCCGGGGGTCTCCGGCTTCGTCGGAGTGGACGACCCGGGCTGGCAGAACCAGAACCTGGTGGACGGTGGCACCATCGGCAGCGTCGTCGAGGTGGAGCAGTCGGCCCGTGTGGCGATCCCGAAGGGCTACGTGGTGCGGGTCGCGGGGATCGAGGAGCTGCCGCAGGGGGTCCGGGTCCACCTGGAGGCGTTCCAGGGGGAGCGCATCCCCGTGCTCGTACGGGGCGCCCTGAAGCCGGCGGATCCCGTCGAGGCCCGGGCGCGGGAGTTCGACAGGCTGTTCGGGAAGCTCTGCTATCGCGTCCCCGAGGGGAAGGAAGCGCGCCTGCAGTCCATCGATCCGGCCTGGTCCGATGCGGTGGACGCGGCCATCCGGGAGTCCCGGGTGGAGGTGGGGATGACCCCGTTCCAGGTGGTGCTCTCCTGGGGGACGCCGGTGTTCATCACCCGTGACGAGGACGGGAAGGTGGATATCTGGCTCTACCGGCGGGGAGCCACCATCGCCGAGCAGATGCGCGGCGGCGTCAACGTGTACTTCGCGGCGGGGCGGGTTGCCGACGTGGAGCCCGCCGACACCCCGTAGCCCGGAGGAACCACCGCCTGCCGGTTCGGACGGCTGGAAACCACCAGGGCGGCCGGGATTGCGACGAATTCGGGTGGCGGCGCGACGTGACGGTGGTGGATTCCCGGGCTAGTCCTCGTCGGGAGGCGGTTGCTTCCAGACGATGCGCGGCATCTCCTCCTCCTGGTCCTCCGCGGGAGGCGGGTCGGGCTCCACGGTCACGAAGATGGAGCCGTCGCGGTTCTCCACCGGGTAGGTGCGCACCCGCGCCCACTCGATGTTCAGACAGCGCCCCGTGTTGAGGTCGAACTGCCAGCCATGCCAGCCACACAGCACCGTCTCGTCCTTGACGACGCCGCAGCTCAGATCCGCGCGCATGTGCGGACAGCCGTCGTCGATGGCGAAGATCTTCCCGCCGACGTGGAAGAGGCCGATCTGGCGTCCCTCGATCCTGACCGCATGAGCGCCGTTCTCGGGGATCTCCTCCAGCGTGGCGACCTTGTATTCGGGCATTCCTGTTCTCCGGAGACTCTGATGGGGAACGGTGCGGCAAGCCGCCGCCGCCACCAGTATAGGTTCCTGCCGGGGGCTCGTAAAGCGCGGCGGCGCGCCGGGCTCGTGCGCGCATGAACGTCCACGCGCTGACCCGCCGCGTCAAGGAGCGCGCGCTGGCGCTGGGGTTCACCGCCGTCGGGATCGCGCCGGTGGGGCGATCCCCGCGGGAGGCCTTCTACCGGGCCTGGCTCGCCGGCGGCAACCATGGCGAGATGGCCTATCTCGCCCGGCAGCCGGGGCACCGCACGGATCCGCGCCGGGTGCTGCCCGGTGCGACCTCGGCGGTGTGCGTCACCCTGGATTATCACCCGGTGATCGCCGGGCGCCGGGCCGAGGGGGAGGGGATCGTCCCGCTCGTCTCCACCTATGCGCGGAACCTGGACTATCACGAGGTGATGGGGCCCCGCCTGAGGTCCCTGCTGGAGTTCCTGCGGGACGAGGCGGGGGCCGCCGTGGACGGGAGGGCCTACGTGGACACGGGACCGGTCCTCGAGCGGGACCTGGGTGCGGCGGCAGGGCTCGGCTGGGTGGGCCGGAACACCCAGCTTCTGGATCGGAGGGGCTCCTGGTTCTTCCTCGGGGAGATCCTCGTGGACGTCGAGCTCGTCCCGGACAGCCCCGTCGAGGACCGCTGCGGCACCTGCACGGCCTGCATCGACGCGTGCCCCACGGGGGCCCTCCGCGGCGACTACGTGCTGGACGCCCGGCGCTGCATCTCCTACCTCAACATCGAGCTGCGCGGGCCCATCCCCCGGGAGCACCGGACCGCCATCCGGGACGAGCTGTTCGGGTGCGACATCTGCCAGGACGTGTGCCCCTGGAACCAACGTGCGCTGCCGGCCGTCCGGCCGGAGTTCGCGCCGCGGGAGTCCCTGCGCGGATTTCGCCTCGAGGACCTGCTGGGCCTCGACGCCGAGGGGTTCGCCCGGGCCTTCCGCCGCAGCCCGCTGAAGCGCCCGAAGCGCCGGGGCCTGCTGCGCACCGCCGCCGTCATCCTCGGAAACCGCGGGGATCGGGAGGCGGTGACGGCACTGGCCCGTTCCCTCGACGCCGATCCGGAGCCGCAGGTCCGGTCGCACGCGGCCTGGGCCCTCGGTCGGCTGGGGGGAACGCCGGCCCGGACGGCGCTGGACCACGCCCGCAGGGGGGACGCGGATCCCGCGGTGCGGGAGGAGGCCGGGCAGGCCCTGGACCGCTGAGGCGGCGATTGTCAGGGACCTGCGGCTCGATCTACGATGTTCGACCCTCACAGGACGGCTTCCTCATGACGACGGACCGGGAGACAGCGAACGTCGAGAACCGGCTCATCGCGGCCGTGGTGCTGGTCGCGGCGGGGATCTTCGTCGTCGACCTCTTCCTCCCCCTCGGCGTCGGGGGCGGGGCCCCCTACACGGTGCTGGTGCTGGCCGGGCTCTGGTCCCGGCGCCGGGCGTTCATCCCGATCCTGGCATCCGCCGCGACCGCCCTCACCGTCCTCGGGGCGTTCCTGTCGCCGATGAACGGGGTCGTGTGGATGGGGGAGGTGAATCGCCTGATCACGGTCCTGGCGATCTGGGGCATCTCCATTCTGCTGCTCAAGTACGATCGCACCCGCAGGGCCCTCATCCGGTCCCGCCAGGATGCGCGCCGCTACCTGGAGGTCGCGGAGATCCTCCTGCTGGCGCTCGACCGGGAGGGCCGGATCCGGATGCTGAACCGGAAGGGGGCCGAGCTGCTGGGGTGCGACCCACAGGAGGTGATCGGGCGGAGCTGGTTCGAGACCTTCCTCCCGCAGGACGACCGGGAGGCGGTGTGGACGGCGTTCCAGCGCCTCCTGCGCGGGGAGACGGGGCTGGTGGAGTACAACGAGAACCGGGTGGTCACCCTGCGCGGGACCGAGCGCCTCCTCGCCTGGCACAACGCCGCGCTGCGGGACGATCAGGGGGAGATCGTCGGCACGGTGAGCTCCGGGGAGGATGTGACCGAGCGGCGCTCGGCGGAGGAGGTCGAGCGTCGGCGGGAGGCGCTCGCGCGGATCGGCGAGATGGCTGCCATGGTGGCCCACGAGGTCAAGAACCCCATCGCCGGGATCTCGGGCGCCCTGCAGATCCTCGAGAAGCGGCTGGACCTGGACGACGCCTCCCGCGAGGTCTTCGCCGGGATCGTCGAGCGGCTGGAGGTCCTCAACCGCATGAGCGGCGATCTGCTGCAGTTCTCGCGATCGCGGCTGCCGCGGCCGGAGCCCATTCCGGTGCGATCCCTCGTGCAGGAGGCGGGCAAGCTGGTGCGGTCGGATCCGAGGAACGTGGGCATCCAGGTGGCGGTTGAAGGCCAGGATCCCGTCCTGCGCCTGGACCGGGAGCTGATGGGCGTCGTCTTGCTGAACCTGTTCCTGAACGCCGCCCACGCCATGGGGGGCGCCGGCACGATCCGCGTCTCCCTGGAGTCGCGGGACGGCTTCTGCGAGATCCGGGTGCTGGACGAGGGTCACGGCATACCGCCGGAGAAACGCGACCGTATCTTCGAGCCGTTCTTCACCACCAAGGCCCAGGGGACCGGGCTCGGGCTCTCCGTGGCCCGCCAGATGATCGAGGCCCACGGCGGATCGCTGCAGGCGGAGGGCGCGGAGGGCGGGAGGGGCGCCTGCTTCGCCATCCGGCTGCCGGGACCGGTGCTGGGATGACCGTCCTTCTCAGAGCGGCCAGAGGATCGGGATCACGAGGGAGGCCAGCAGCCAGAGGGTGAGCTGGAGGGGAAGGCCGACCCGGATGAAGTCCGTGAAGGAGTAGCCGCCGGGGCCGTAGACGAACGTGTTCGTCTGGTAGCCGATGGGGGTGGCGAAGGATGCCGAGGCGCCGAAAAGGATCGCCACGATGAAGCTGCGCGGGTTCACGTCCAGCCCTGCCGCGGTGGAGACGGCGATCGGCAGCATCACAGCGGCCGCGGCGGTGTTCGTCATGACCTCGGTGAGCAGCACCGTGAGCAGGTAGAAGCCCGACAGCACCGCCACGGGGCCGCCCCATCCCACCAGGTCCACCAGCCGGTCCGCCAGCAGGGACGCGGCGCCGGTCTTCTCCAGCGCGGTTCCCAGGGACAGGCTCCCGGCGATCAGGACCAGCACCGACTTGTCGATGGCCCGGTAGGCCTCCCGGGCCACGAGGCATCCGGTCAGGACCATGACCACCGCCCCCGCCAGGGCGGCGGTCAGGATGGACAGGACGTTCGTCGCCGCCAGCAACACCACCATGCCCAGCACCGTCAGCGCCACCCAGGATCGCTTCCGGTTGACCATCACCTCCCGCACCTCCTCCAGGAGGATGAACTCGGGAGCCGCGCCGAGACGGTTCAGGGCCGCCTCCCCGCCGAGGACGAGGAGCACATCGCCCACCCGCAGCGGGATCTCGGACACCTTCTCTCGCAGGTGGGAGCCGTGCCGCTGGATGGCCAGCGCCTGTACGCCGTAGCGCTCGGGGAAGCGGATGTTCCGCAGGGATTCGCCCATCAGCGGGGAGTTCGGGCTGATGACCAGCTCCGCCAGGGCCATCTCCCGCAGGTTCCCGGCGTCCGCGTCGCTGCCGCCCACACCGGGGGACAGGGCCACCTCGGGCGACTGGATCAGGTTCATTAGGGGGTTCACCTCCCCCTTCACCAGGAACGCGTCCCCCGGGCGGATCCGCAGCTCGGCGAACGGGGGCCAGAAGATCTCCTCGCCCCGAATGATCTGGAACACCTGGACACGGGAGGCGTAGTCCGCCACCACCTCGTCCGCCCACCGATCGCAGAGGGGAGAGCCCTCGGGCACCTCGATCTCGGTGAGGTACTCCTTCAGCCGGCCGCTGCCGTACGTCGTCACCGTCCCGTGGGATGGAAGGAACCGCCGCCCGATGAAGTAGATGTAGGTGATCCCCACGATCGCGAAGAGCACCCCCATGCCGGTGAACTCGAATACCCCCAGCGGCCGCATGCCCTCCCCGGCCACCATGGAGCTGATGAGGATGTTCGTGGAGGTCCCCATCAAGGTGCACGTGCCTCCCAGGATGGCGCCGTAGGACAGCGGGATGAGCACCTTCGACGGCAGGATCGAGGACCGGTTCGCGATGGACAGGACCATCGGCAGGAAGATGACCACCACGGGGGTGTTGTTGACGAAGGCCGAGCAGACGGCGACGGTGACCATGAGCAGGAGCGTGAGGCGACGCTCGCTTCCGCGGGACAGGACCATCACCCGCTCGGAGAGCGCCGTGAGGGCCCCGGTGCGCAGCAGTCCGGCGCTCAGCACGAACATCGCGCCCACCGTGAGGAACGCCGGGTTGGCGAACCCCTGGACCGCCTCCTCCGGGGTCAGCACGCCGGTGAGGACGAGGGCGAGCAGCACGATGAGCGCGCCGATGTCGACGGAGACGATCTCCGACGCGAACAGGAACATCGCGCCCACCAGGATCCCCAGGGCCATGTAGATGGGAGGGAGGTTCATGGAGATGCGGCTCCGATCAGGGGAGGGGAAACGCCCGCCGGCCCCCCACCCAGGTCTCGAGCACGCGGGTGTGCCGGAGCTCCGCGGCCGGCACCGTCAGCGGGTCCCGGTCCAGGACGAGGAAGTCGGCGAGCTTCCCCGGGGAGAGGCTGCCCAGATCGTCCTCCTGGAACGCGGCATAGGCGGCGTCGAGGGTGAACCCCTGGAGGGCCTCCTCCCGGTCGAGGCGCTGCCCGGGCATCCAGCCCCCGGCGGGCTGCCCCTCCGCGTCCTGCCGGGTGACGGCGGCGTACCATCCCCAGAAGGGGTTCGCCGACTCCACGGGGAAGTCCGAGCCGAGCGGCAGGTGGGAAACCCCCGCGTCGAGCAGCGAGCGCCAGGCGTAGGCGCCGGCCAGGCGTTTCCGGCCCAGGCGTTTCTCGGCCCAGTACATGTCCGATGTCGCGTGGGTCGGCTGCATGGCCGGGATCACGCCGAGCGCCGCGAAGCGGGGGATGTCCCCGGGGGCGATGACCTGGGCGTGCTCGATGCGCAGCCGCAGGTCCTCGCCCGGATGCTCCGCGAGGATCCTCTCGTACACGTCCAGGACCACGCGATTCGCCCGGTCGCCGATGGCGTGCACCCCCACCTGGTAGCCGGCGTCGACGGCCTGGCGAACCGTTTCCTCGATCCGGGCCGGGTCGGTCAGCAGCAGCCCCCGGTGTCCGGGGCGATCCGCGTAGTCCTCCAGGAGAGCCGCTCCCCGCGAGCCCAGCGCGCCGTCCGCGTAGAGCTTGACGGTCCGCACCGTCAGCATCCCGCCGGCCCGTCCGATCTCGGGCTCGCGCCGCAGGTAGGCCTCCGGGGGCAGCGGCTGGCCCCCGACCATCCCGTAGACCCGCAGGCCGAGTTCGCCAGCGTCGGCCATCTCGCGCATCACGTCCCAGGTCGGGTAGCCGGCCCGGGCCCTCTCGTCGTCGGACGGATAGCCGAGGCCGGCGTCGTGGACCCCGGTCAGGCCGAGGGAGAGGCAGCGCCGGGTGGCGGTCGTGAGCAGGCGGCGCAGGTCCTCCCGCCCGGGGGCGGGGGCGACGTTCTCCACCAGCAGGGTGGCGTTGTCGATCAGGACCCCGGTGGGCTCCCCCGCGGCGTCGCGCAGGATCTCGCCGCCCTCGGGGTCGGGGGTGCGCCGGTCCACGCCGGCGGCGGCCAGGGCAAGGCCGTTGGCGAGGACCGCATGCCCGTCGACGCGGGTGAGCACGACGGGATTCCGGGGGGACAGGGCGTCCAGGGCCGGGCGTTCCGGGAACTCCCGCGCCTCCCAGTCGTTCTGATCCCATCCCCGCCCGAAGATCCAGGTGCCGGGCTCCGACGACGCGACGCGGCGGGCGACCCGCTCGAGGACCTCCTCGTAGGACCGGGTGCCCACCAGGTCGACCTGCTCCAGGAACTCCCCGAGGTTGAGCAGGTGTGCGTGGGAGTCGATGAGCCCCGGGATCACGACCCGGCCGGTCAGGTCCACCCGCCGGGTGCTTCCCTCGCAGGCGTGGGCCTCGATCTCCGCGACGGATCCCACGGCGAGGATCCGTGCGCCGCGGACCGCCAGGGCCGCGGCACGGGGACGGGCGGGGTCCACGGTGTAGACGGGTCCGCCGACCAGGATGACGTCGGCGCATCCTCCCGGTGGCGGTGGCGGATCCTCGCATCCCATCAGGCTCATCACCGTCATCAGGAACGCCACGGAGGGGCGCAACCGCATGGCACGTCTCCTTCCGGGGGCCACACCCGCGCGGGACCCTGTCTCCGAGTGGAAGAGGCTAACATATCCCAGGACCATCCTGAACCCCGCGGGGGCGGAGGGCAGGGGCGCCCCTTCGATGATACCCTGCCACCCGATGGACGATTCCTGCACCCGCTACCGTGTCGGTCCCGCCCACCGCGGGTGGCGCCTGGATCGCTTCCTCCAGCTCCAGGTTCCCCGGCTCAGCAGAACGGAGATCCAGCGCGCCATCGTGGAGCGCGTCCGGGTGGAGAGGTTGCGCCGGCCCCGTCCGTCCAGCCGCCTGGTCCCGGGGGATCGGATCGTGTTCCGGTACCCGGACCTCCCGGAGGACGACGGTGCCCTCCGGGAGGTCCGGCTGCCCACCCTGTACGAGGACGACCAGCTCCTGGCGGTCTCCAAGCCGTCGGGGATCGTGGTGCACCCGAACAACCGGAGCCGGCGGGGCAGCCTCCTCGGGCTCCTGCGGGAACGGCACGCGGACGGCGACACCCTGACGCTGGCCCATCGGCTGGACCGGGAGACCAGCGGCGTCACCCTCCTGGCCAAGGGGCCCGAGATCGCCCGCCGGCTGCACCGGGCGTTCCTGGAGCGGCGCGTGGTGAAGCGCTACCTGGCCCTCGTCGAGGGGGAGGTCCAGGGGACGCGCGGCGTGCTCGACTTCCCGATGTCCCCGGGACGCGAGGTCCTGATGCGGGTGCGCCAGAAGATCGACCTCGAGGAGGGCGCCCGGGCGGTGACCCGGTTCCGGGTCCGGGCCCGGGTTCCCGACTTCACCCTCCTGGAGCTCCGGCCCATCACCGGGCGCCAGCACCAGATCCGCGTCCATCTCCGGGAGATCGGGCATCCCATCGTCGGGGACAAGCTCTACGGGCCGGATCCCCGCTTCCACCTGCGGCACCTCGAGGGGAGGCTCGGGGCGACGGACTGGGCCCGGCTGCGCACCGCCAGGCAGCAGCTGCACGCGGTCTCCCTGGGGCTGGAGCACCCCCTCACCGGGGCGAGACTCTTGATACGCGCCCGGCTGCCCGGGGACATGCGGGAGTTCCTCCGCTCGGTCTCCTGACCGCCTGCGGACTGCCGCTCCGCCCCGTTGCCCGGGGGGCGGGCTCAGGAGGCGTCGGAGCCCTGCAGGAGCCGCTCCATTCGATCCCGCGTCCCGGCGGGGAGGCCGGCCGCCGGGGCGGTACGAAGGACCTCCCGGCCGCTCGCCGCATTGCCGTCCCCCAGGACGCGGAAGGCCTCCTCCACGGCGCCGGGATCCCCGGAACGCTCCAGGCGGACGAGCAGGTCCACGATCACCTCCGTGCACCGGGACGCCACCTTCGCGTCCCCGTCCTCGAGGCCGGCACGCAGGTAGGGCAGGGAACGCGTCCCCCGATCCAGGAGGGCCAGCCGGGCCTCGCGGCTGACGCCGGCGCGCAGGTCCCGCCCCTGTCCGAGCGCCTGGACGACGGCGTTGAGCGCCACCGGGTCCGACATGGCGGAGGCGGTGCGGACGGCCTGCCGGCGCCGACGCTCCGGACCGCCCTCCATCTCCTCGGCGAGGTACTGGGCCAGGGTCTGCGAGCCGTAGTGGGTCCTGCGGTAGCGCAGATCCCATTCCCCCTCGCGGGAGAGCTGCACCTCGATCTTGCGCGGCTTTCCCGGGGGCCGCGGGGAGATGGAGTTGTAGCCCAGCAGGTACTGGGCCCGCAGCCGCTCGCCGATGCGCACGAAGGTCTCCTGCAGCGGGATCGAATCGGTCTGGTAGCCGGAGCCGCCGGTGAGGCGCGCCAGCTGGACGAGGCCCTTGCGGCTCAGCATCACCCGCGACCCCGCGACCCCGTGGTGGCTCAGCACCTCCTGGTCGGAGAACAGCAGCACGGCGTGCACCTCCACCTCGCTGCGGCGGAGGTAGTCCTCCACGTCGGTGACCTCCAGGGTGCTGCCGAAGTCGAAGGCGTCGGTGAGGACCACCAGGGCGCGCCGCCGGCTCTCCTCCTGTCCCAGGTCCAGCAGGGAGCCGTCGGACATCGCGTCGTAGAGCCGCGTCGTGCTGCCCCAGTCGGCGAAGGACGCCGTGGCGTTCTCGATCTCGGCGGTGCTGCTGCCCAGGGGGGCCAGGTCCACCAGCCGGTTGTTGAAGGCGACCACCCCCGCCCGGTCCTCGGGCCGGAGGGTCTGGGCGAACAGGCGGGTCGAGCTGCCCAGATCCCCCCACCGGGGACGGGTCGACTGGCTCGCGTCCAGGAGCAGCTCCGCGGCCAGGGGCCGGTCGTCCGGGGCGAACACGTCGATCACCTGCGGCTCGCCGTCCTCGAGGACGACCAGCTCGTCCTTCCGGATGTCCACCGCCGGCCGTCCCCGGGCATCGAGGAACGTGATGTCGAACAGGACGAAGTCCGGGGAGCGGCCGGTGACCGAGACCCGCTCCACGAGGCCCAGCACCGGCACCGACCGCAGGCCGTACGCCCGGCGGCCGTCGGTGGTCAGGGCGGTGACCCGGATGAGATGGTCCCGCAGGGGGTCGATCCCCGTCCACACCGCCTCGTACGGGGCCTCCCGGTCCACCGACAGGGGCGCGCCGTCGACGACGAACTGCACCTCGTCGATCAGGGCTCCCTTCGGCGGCACCACCTCGGCCTGCAGGACGGTGGCGCCGGCGAGCAGGTCCCCGCGGTCCGGGTCCGGGACCCGGACGGTGAACTCCTCGTCCTCCGCCGCGAAGGCCGCCAGCGCCAGGAGAGCGAGGGCCACCCCGACCGGGCCCCGGGGCCCGGTCCCGCGGGGTGTCCTGGACACGCGGGTCCCTACCGGCTCCCCCCGATGAACATCTCGTCCACCGGGATGATGGTCACGTGGTCCGCGCTCACCTGAAGGGGATAGCGCTCGATCTCCCCGTCCTCCGCCAGCACCGCCTCCGGCTTCTCCAGGTCCCCGTAGTCCATCGGGCTGGGGGCGTCGGAGACCAGCGCCTCCTTCATCGCCTGCGCGTCCGCCGTCACCATGGCGATCACCAGGTTCTCGGACTGCAGGTACTTGCGGACCGCGGCGTTGACCTCCTCCCGGGTCAGGGAGTCGATGGTCTCCCGGAAGCGCTCGAGGTGGCCGTCGTCGATGCCGTAGAAGCGATCATCGACGGCGTAGCCCAGGCGCTCGGCGGTCGTCGTGGCGAACTGGTAGACGTACTTCTTGAGGAACTCCTTCTGCGCCTCGAACTGCTCCTGGGTGAGGCCGTCCCTGGCGAGCCCGTCCAGCTCCCGGAGCGCCGCACGGAGGGCGAACACCGCCTGCGACTCGGGCACCGGCCGGATCCAGACCTCGAAGATCTGCTGGCGCCGCCCGACCCCGGTCGGGGGCATGGAGCGGAAGCCGCCCTGGGGGAAGGCCTCGATGTAGGAGTAGTCGCCGTAGTTCATCCCGCGGGTCTCGCGGATGACCTGGTACAGGTGGCTCACGCTGTTGCGGTGCTCGCCCAGCCAGGAGTTCGCCAGCCACAGGGCGTAGAACTCGCGCTCCCCGCGGTGGAGGTCGATGGGGTATCCGAAGCTTATGGCCGTCGACTCCCCGGGCTTCTGGACCAGCACGACCTCCCGTCCGTCGATGGGCTCGGGCTGCGGCGCGGGCACCGTCGGGGGCTTGCCCTCGGGAAGCCGCTGCAGATCGGCGACCAGCCGGTCCCGGAGGTTCTCGTCGTAGGCGCCCCCCAGGCCGATGACCACGTTCTCCCGGGTGTAGTACGTCGCGTAGAACTCCCTGACGTCGTCCAGGGTGATCGCCTTCAGGCCCTCCACCGTCCCGAGGTCGAGGTGACCGTAGGGGGTCCCGCGGAAGATCCGGTTGTAGAGGGTGGCCTTCCCGAGCTCCTCGTCGGAGGAGTAGCGCAGCTGCTTCTCGAGGACGTCGATGGCGCGGCTTCGCAGGCGCTCGAAGTCCGCCTCCCGGAAGCCGGGGTTCAGCACGGCGTCCAGGAGCAGGGGATAGTACCGGGCGACCGCGTCCCGGTAGACGACGCCGGTGACCACCGTCATCTCCTTGTCCACCGAGGCGCCGTACGACGCCGCGAGGGGGAAGAGGTCCTCGAGGATCTCCTCGTAGGCCCGGTCCCTCGTGCCTCCCTCGCTGATCAGGGAGGCGGTGAGGGCGGCGAGGCCCTCCTTGCCGGGGGGGTCGTTCTGGGAGCCCACCTGGAACCAGAGCTTGAACGCGACGTTGGGATCCTCCTCCAGCGGGAGGAGCACCGGCGCCTGTGCCGGCTCCGGGGCCGGGATCTCCATCCCCTTCGCGTGCACGACGGTGACGGTGCTCCGGGCCGGCGTCAGGTAGAGCTGCGCCGCCCGCTGCACGTCCTCCGGCGTCACCGCCTCGTAGGTGGACCAGAGCTCGTCCACCACGGTCACGTCGCCGGTGAGGGCCACGAAGCGCGCCAGGTTCCCGGCGACGTCTCCCGGCGTGGAGAGGTTCGACAGGAAGCCGTACTTGAGGTTGGAGCGCACCGCGTCCAGCCGCTCCTGGTCGACGGGTTCCGCCTGGAGGGTCGCGACGGCATCCCAGATCTCCCCCTCGACGGCGTGCACGTCCGCCGGGTCCTTCACCATCGTGAAGACGGACCACAGGTTCGGGTCGCGGTTGTAGCCGAAGTCCGCCGAAAGGAACTGCACGCGCTGCTCGTCCAGGACGAGCTTCTTGTAAAGATCCGAGGTCTCGCCGAACGCGAGGCTCTCGATGAGGGTTCCCGCCGCCATCGTGACGTCATCCGCCCGGAGCCGATCCCCCTTGAAGTTCACCGCCAGGATCGGCAGGGTCTGCCCGTCGAACTCCACGGTGATCCGGCGCTGGGCGGTCTGCTCGGGCTCCTCCGGCACCGCGGGCGCCTGGTAGCCCTTCTTCCATCCACCGTAGGCCTTCCGGATGAGCTTCAGCGTGGCATCGGGGTCAAAGTCGCCGGCGATGAGGATCACCACGTTCTCCGGCCGGTAGAACCGGTTGAAGAAGCTCTTCGAGTACTCGTACTTTTCCTTCATCGCCTTGATGTCGGCCTCGAAGCCGATGGTCGTGTGCTTGTACGTGTGCAGGTCGAAGGCCTCGTTCAGCGTCGCCTCGTAGAGCACGAAGAAGGGGCTCGTCCGGCCCTTGCGGAACTCCCCGTAGACCGCGCCGGCCTCGGTCTTGAACTCCGCCTCCGAGTACTTCAGGTTCTGGAAGCGATCGCTCTCGATGTCGATGACCGTCGGCAGATCCTCCCGGGTGATGCTGAGATGGTAGGCGGTCAGGTCGTCCGTGGTGTAGGCGTTCGCGTCCGCGCCCATGGACGTGACGATGCTGTCGTAGACGTCTCCGGGGTACTTCTCGCTGCCCCGGAACATCATGTGCTCGAAGAAGTGGGCGAAGCCGGTGACCCCCTTCTCCACCTCGTCGCGGCTGCCGGTGCGCACGACGGACCAGTAGCTGACGAGCCCCTCGGAGGGCATCGGGATCATCAGGACCTTCAGGCCGTTGTCGAGGGTGGCGCGCTGGACGCGGTACGGGAAGACGCCGGCGGCGCTGCTCGTGGAAACGCCCGCGCTCACGGCGAGGACGGACAGCATCGTGAGGGAGAACATCTTCATGACAGGCTGCTCCTCTGAGGGACGGGAGCCGCAGACGAGGCCGTGCGGCCGCTGGGCTCAACCCGGTCGGATCCCTGGATGATAGAGGTACTCGGTCGCGGTGTCGACAGTGCCCCCCGGGGCAAAACAGGACCGTCACGGTCCGGGCTAGTCGCCGTGGATCGTCATGCCCCGACGACGATTCCGCCCCAGGTCGAATCCCGCGGCCGCCGGGCAGTACGCGGACTCCAGCTCCGCCCGCCAGGGCTCCAGGGAGGCCAAAAGCGCCGGGGGCAGCCCGTCCCGCCAGGGGATCCGATCCGGGTCGGACCGGAGCGCCGCGATCTCGGCCTCCAGCCGTACCTCGATCGGCGATCCGGGGCTCCCGGCCGCCGCCCGCAGGTCCGCGAGCTGGTTGTCGAGCATCGCGATCACCTCGCCGTGGACGCGGCGGCGGATCGCCTTCATCGGCAGCCCAGTGTCGATCGGGGCGCCCAGCCAGGAGCGGTACGCCATGACGTAGATGTAGGTGTACTCGCCCATCCCCATGCCGTGCTCGAGGAGCAGCCCGTTCCGCCGGGAGAAGTAATCCCCCATGAGGGGCGCGAGCCCCAGGGCACTGCGCACGACGCCGAGGATCTCGCCGAGGCCGGGCTCCTCGTCGCGCTGGTCCATCTCCTCCATGCGCCCGAAGCTTCCCGTCGTCTGCCGGAAGCGGTCGCAGTAGGGGAGCAGCTCCCGGCGGACCGCCAGGAACGCCTGGATCCGGTCCGGGAGGATGGCGCCGTCGGCGGCAGGATGGAAATCGGCGCTCTCGCCGAACCGGTCCTCGAGCTCGGCCCGCTCCTGCACCGCCACGTCGAAGTCCTCGAACACGCGAAACACCCAGAGGCCTCCGGCGGTGGCCCCGATGAGCACGATCAGCCCCAGGCCCCCGCACCCCAGAAGGCAGCCGAGCATCCATCCGGACATCCGCCGGCGCGTCATGCCGGGCGTCCCCCCCCGGGGGTGCGGCCGCCGGCGAGGATGCGCTCCCGCGGCAGCCGGATCCCGCCCCCCGACCAGGAGGGAACGAGAAGCCGCAGCAGCACCGAGCCCAGGTCCTCCACGGTGGCGTACCAGACCGGCAGCGCGAGGAGCGTGAACAGGGTGGAGCTGGCCAGTCCGCCGATGACCGCCACGGCCAGCGAGTCGATGTACACGTCGACCACCATGAACGCCGAGGTGGCGAGCGGGATCAGCCCGAAGATCGTCGTGATGGCGGTCATCAGGACCGGCCGCAGCCGATCCCCGCAGCCCTGGACGAGGGCCTCGACGCGCTCCATCCCCCCGCGGCGCAGGTGGTTGACGTGATCCACCATGACGATGCCGTTGTTGACGACGATCCCGATCAGGATGACCAGGCCCACGAACGCCACGATCTCGAAATCGTAGCCGAGCAGCCATAGGCTCCAGAACGCGCCGAACAGCGCCAGCGGCAGGGTGATCAGGATCGCCAGGGGCTGGGAGAACGACTCGAACAGGGCCATCATCAGCAGGATCACCACGACCAGCGAGATGATGACGCCCTGGAGCATCACCTGCAGGGCATCGTCCCGCTCCCGGCCGCGCTCCCCCCAGTCCCAGGAGTACCCCTCGGGAAGGGCCAGTTCCGCCAGGGCCGCCGCCACGCGTTCCCGGCCCACCTCGGTGGTGACCTCGTCCCGGAACTCCACGCCGACGTAGGTCGTGGTCACCCGGTTCTCCCGCCGGATCCGCTCGCTGGTGCGGGCGCGCTCCACGCGGGCGACGGAGCCCAGGGGGACCGGTGTCCCGCCCTCCCGCGGGATGGGCAGGTCCACGAGCGCGGCCAGCCCCGGCTGCAGCTCCTCCGGCAGGCCGATCCGCATCTCCAGCTCCCCCTCGTCGGCCTGGAAGCGCCGCAGATTGCGTCCCCGGTACGCGAAGGCGACCGCGTCGGCGATCTGCCTGGGGCTCAGCCCCAGGGCACGGGCGCGCTCCGGCAGGACACGGACGCGGGCCTCCTCGCTGCCGGTCAGGGTCGGCCCGTAGATCTCCGTCACGTCCTCCACGGGCCGCAGCATCTCCTCGACGGTCACGGCGAGATCGTGCAGGAACTCCGGGTCCTCGCCGTGGAGGGCGACATCGACCATGCGCCGGTACCCGTGCCGGCGCCGTCCCTGCTCGTTGTCTCCCACCTCCAGATCGACCCCCGCGATGACCGGGAGCCCCTCGGCCAGCGCCCGGCGCAGGGCCTCGGCCCCCTCCTCGCCCCGGCGCTCCAGCGGCAGGTAGACGCGGGTCACCGCCCAGCGATCCTCGAAGAAGGAGTAGACGTTCTCGAAGTCCAGGGCATCGCGGTTCGTGTAGAGCCAGTCCTCGATGCGGTTCACGTGGCCTTCCATGGCTTCCTTGGAGGCCGAACCCTGAGGCTGGTAGTAGATGGACACCTCCTGGGCCTGCTCCCGGGTCTCGTCCGATTTCTCCAGCAGGCTGAAGGGGATCACCGCACTGGAGGCGAGCAGCAGCAGCCCGGCGAGGGTGGCCAGGCGGTGGCGGAGGGTCCACCGCAGGAGCCGGCCGTAGCGGGGGACCACGGTCTCCAGCAGGAAACCCGGCCGCGCCGCCCGCCGTCGCGGTGGCGTGCGCGATGCCGCCAGGGGGATGAACGTCAGGGAGATGAGCAGCGAGCAGACCACGGAGAGGCAGATGGTCAGCGCCACCTGGCCGAGGATTGCCGTGAACTCGCTGTTCTCCGCCACGAACAGCCAGGACCAGACGATCACCGTCGTGGCGGTGGAGGCCAGCACCGCCAGTCCCACCTCCCGGGTGCCGACGCGGGACGCCTCCCGGGGCGGCAACCCCTCTCCCTGGCGGCGGTAGATGTTCTCGATGACCACGACCCCGTTGTCCACGAGCATGCCGACGCCGAGCATCAGGCCCAGCATCGTCAGGACGTTCATGTGGAAGCCCAGGAAGTACATCGCGCCGCACGTCACCAGGAGCGAGAACGGGATGGCCACCGCCACGATCGCGGTAGTGGTGAGCCGCCGCAGGAAGGCGTAGAGGACGATCACCGCCAGCAGCCCCCCGAACAGCCCGGCGTTCCGCAGGCCCGACAGCGCGCGACGGATCTGCTCTCCCGCGTTGTTCCAGACCAGGAGTTGGATTCCCTCGAGATCCGGGTCGCTCTCCATCTCGTCGATCCGGGCCATCAGCCGGTCCACGGTCGCCACCGTGTTCGCCGTGGGCTCCGGGAAGACCTCGATGCTGATGGCGAAGTCGCGGTCGAGGTGCCGGCCGTAGTCGAGCTCCGGCTCCGCCAGCGCCACCGCCGCCACGTCCCGGACGCGGACGCCGTCCGGCCGGATCCGCAGGTCGCGGATCGACTGGACGTCGTGGAACCTCCCCCGGGAGCGCACGTCGTATCGCAGCAGGTCGCCGTGCACGGCCCCCAGGTCCAGGTCGAGATTGGCCGCCGATAGCGCCTGGAGCAGCTCACCCGCGTAGACGCCGTGGCGCCGCAGCGCCTCGGGGTCGACGTCGATCCGCACCTCCCGGGGCTCGACGCCGCCGAGATCCACGCGGGCCACCCCGGGGATACGCTCCAGCGGCCGCCGGATGCGCCGGTCCAGCAATTCCCAGGACTCGGAGAGGTCCCGTCCGGAGGAGATGCGCCCCTCGAGGATCGTGCCGTCCCCCGGAGCGTCGACGTAGGTCTGGATGCGGATGCTCCTGATCCCCTCCGGGAGGGTCGGCCGGACGCGCTCCACCGCCTCGCGGACGTCCATCTTCTTGAGGTCGAGATCGGCGTCCAGCGCGAAGCGGGCCTCCACGTAGGCGCCGTCCGCATCCGCCCGTCCGCGGACCCGGAGCACGTCGGGGATCGAGGCCAGCTCCTCCTCCAGGGGCTCGGTCACCTCCCGCAGGACCTCGAGGGGATGGCTTCCGGGGTAGGCCACGCGGACGCCGACGAAAGGCCTCTCGATGTGGGGCCAGTAGTCCAGGGGCAGCTCGAACACGGCGACGGTGCCGATCACGACGAGGCTGATCAGGAACATGAGGGTGGCCACCGGCCGGTCCACCGGGATGTTCCAGAGCTTCATCGGGACTCCTCCGCGGCGGCCGTCGCGGGGGGCGGGGTCCGCGACGGCGCACCCGCGGGCACCGGGACGTCCCGGGAGAACAGGCGGTAGAGGCAGGGGATGACGAACAGCGTCAGCAGGGTCGCCAGCGTCAGCCCGCCGATCACCGTGATCGCCAGCGGGGCCCGCAGCTCGTCCCCGGCGCCCAGGCCCAGCGCCATGGGGAGCAGGGCCAGCACCGTGGTCGTGGTGGTCATCAGGATCGGCCGGAGCCGTTCCTCTCCGGCACCGACGATGGCGGCCTGTAGTGCCTCCCCCTCGCGGCGCCGCCGGTTGATCGCGTCCACCAGGACGATGGCGTTGTTGACGACGATCCCGGCCAGCATCACCGCGCCGATCAGCACCAGGACGCTCACCGCCGTCCCGGTCAGCAGCAGGGCCAGCACCACCCCCACGAGGCCCAGGGGCACGGAGAGCAGGATGACGAAAGGATGGATGAGCGATTCGAACTGACCCGCCATGACCACGTAGACCAGGAAGATCGCCAGGCCGAGGGCCAGCTGCAGGCTCCGGTAGGAGAGCCGGAGCTCCTCGTCCTGGCCCGCCATCTCCGCCCGGGCCCCGGCGGGCAGGGAGAGGCGCCCGAGAGCGGCCCGCACGGCCGCCAGCGCCTCCCCGAGCTGGATGCCGCCGACCCGCGCGCTGACCTCCGCCGTCCGGGCGCCCCCGACCCGGTGGATCGCCGCCGGGCCCCTGCCCAGCTCGACCCGGGCCACGGCGGAGACCGGCACCACGTCGCCGGACGGCAGGCGCACCCCGAGCTTCTCGATCTCCGAGGCTCGATCGCGGTACGGGGCGGAGGCGCGCAGCCGGATGTCCAGCCGCTCCTCTCCCTCCCGGAACGTGCCGACGACCTCGCCGCGGACCTGCCGCCGGAGGGACTCCCCGATCATGCTGGCGGTCACCCCCAGCGCCCCGGCGCGCTCCTGGTCCAGCTCCACGACCACCTCGGGGTTGCCGGGCTCCGAGCTGCTCGCCACGTCGACGATCCCCGGAAGCGCCCCGATCGCGTCCACGGTCTGCGCCGCCGCGCGGTCCAGGGCCTCCAGGTTC
>JASFRI010000030.1:0-19409 GCA_050115015.1 Acidobacteriota bacterium | reverse complement strand
GGGAGAGCCGAGGGGCCCCATGCTGAAGGGGATCACGTACATGGTCCGCCCCTTCATGCAGCCCTCGAACAGGCCCCGCAGGGTTTTCTTCATCTCGTGGGGGTCGACCCAGTTGTTCGTGGGGCCGGCGTCGTCCGGGTTGCGGCAGCAGATGAACGTGCGGTCCTCGACCCGGGCCACGTCCGAGGGGTCCGACCGGCAGAGGAAGCTGTTGGGCCTCTTCTCCTGGTTCAGCCGGGTGAAGGTGCCGCTCTCGACCATCTGCTGGCAGAGAGCGTCGTACTCCTCCTGCGAGCCGTCACACCAGTGGACCTGGTCCGGCTGGCAGAGCTCGGCCATCTCCGCGACCCAGTCCAGCAGGGCCTTGTTCTCGGTGCGTCGTTCGGTGGCGACGATCATGTCGCGCCCTCCTTCCATCGGCCGGACCGGCCGCTGACGAATTGGATCGATCCGGGTTTGTTGTGAGCAAGATGCGTACCCCCCGCCGACGAGGCCCGGGAGAGGGAGGGCCATGGCACGCTCGGAGACGGCCATCCGGCTGCCGTGTCCCGGTTGCCGCGGCCGGGTGGGTGCCATTCCCCACCCCCCGGGGGTGTGCGGGGGCTGTGCCCCACTTCCCGTCCAGTCTACAGCAGATGGCCCCGCCGGACGCAATCCCGGAGCCCGGCCCCCGGGCACGGAACTTGCTCTTCTGGATCCACGGACGGAAATGCCCCGGCGGGGCCCCCTGCCCCCCCGGCTGCCCCGGCGGAATGGCCCCCCAGACCGCCCTGCGAGCACACCCCATCCGAGGGAGGTCGTCATGACCGACACGCTGAGCATCAAGGACAACCGGACCGGCAAGCAGTACGAGGTCCCGGTGGAGAACGGCGCCATCAGCGCCATGGACCTCCGCCAGATCAAGGTCTCCGAGGATGATTTCGGCCTCATGAGCTACGACCCGGCCTTCAAGAACACCGCTTCCTGCAAGAGCCGGGTGACGTTCATCGACGGCGAGAAAGGCATCCTGCGCTACCGCGGCTACCCCATCGAGGAGCTGGCTGTGAAGAGCAACTACCTCGAGGTCGCCTACCTCATCATTCACGGCGAGCTGCCGACCCGGGCCCAGTTCGACGAGTGGACCCACAACATCACGCACCACACGATGCTGCACGAGAACACGAAGAAGTTCATGGAGGGCTTCCACCATGACGCCCATCCCATGGGCATCCTCGTCAGCACGCTGGCCGCGATGTCGACGTTCTACCCCGACGCGAAGAACATCCAGGACCCGGAGGCGCGGAAGCAGCAGATCCACCGTCTTCTGGGCAAGGTGCCGACGGTGGCCGCCTACGCCTACCGTCACCGCTCCGGCCTCCCGTACGTCTACCCGGACAACGAGCTGAGCTACACGGGCAACTTCCTCAGCATGCTCTACCGCATGACCGAGCGGCAGTACGATCCGGACCCGGTGCTCAGCCGTGCCCTGGAAGTGCTGTTCATCCTGCACGCGGACCACGAGCAGAACTGCTCCGCCAACGCCATGCGGAGCATCGGCAGCTCCCATGCCGACCCGTACGTCGCCACCGCGGGGGCCGCGGCAGCACTCTACGGCCCGCTGCACGGCGGCGCGAACGAGCAGGTGCTGCGCATGCTCCGGGAGATCGGCACGAAGGACGCCGTCCCCGACTTCATCCGTCGCGTCAAGGGCGGCGAGATGCGCCTGATGGGCTTCGGGCACCGGATCTACAAGAACTACGATCCCCGCGCCCGGATCATCAAGGAAACCGCCGATCAGGTCTTCGAGGTCACCGGCAAGAACCCGCTGCTCGACATCGCCCTCGAGCTCGAGCGGATCGCGCTGGAGGACGAGTACTTCGTGGACCGGAAGCTCTACCCGAACGTCGACTTCTACTCGGGAATCATCTACCAGGCCATGGGCTTCCCCACCGACGCGTTCACGGTGCTGTTCGCCATCCCGCGGACGTCGGGCTGGATCGCCCAGTGGCTGGAGATGCTGGAGGACCCGGAGCAGAAGATCGCGCGGCCGCGCCAGCTGTTCCTGGGCTACGACAAGCGGCCGTTCGTTCCCCTGGAGGACAGGGAGGCGCAGCCGGTCGCCGCGGGGTGAGACCCCACGGGCCCGTCGCACCGGCGCGCGCGCCTGCCGCCGGCCGCGGGGGATGATGGAGGGCATGGCCCGCCGGCACCGCCGGCGGGCCGTTTTCTTGTCGGGGCCGGTCTACTCGGGGTTGCGGATGTACTTCTCGAGCTCCTCGACGTGCTCCTGCTCGGCCCGGATCTGACCGCGGACGAGCTCCTCGAGGGCCACATCGTCCTCCGGGACCAGCTTCAGGAGGGCGGCGTACTCGCCCAGGACCCGCTTCTCCGCCTCCAGGTTGATCTGCAGCATCTCGAGGACGGTGTGCTTCTCGGGCTCCCAGCGCGCCTCGGTGACGATGGTCGGATGGCCGCCGCGGGCGACGATCTTCTCCCCGAGCAGGATGGCGTGCTGGATCGACTCGTCGGCCTGGGTCCGGAAGTAGCTGACGATCGGCTTGCGGGAGAAGCCGAAGACCATGAAGGAGTGATGCAGGTACCGGTTCACACCCTCGAGCTCCAGCTGGAGGATCTGGTTCATCTTCTCCAGGATCGCGGCGTCGGACATGGGTATCTCCTTTTTCTGGGACCGGAACGGGAGCCGTCCGGGCTATCCCGGCGGGCTCCGCGGGAACTGTCGGGATCGTTACGACGCGATTCTAGCACGACGGCCGGGTACCGGCGGCGTCAGAGGGGCTATCGCGGACCCTGACGGTGCTCCCGGTTCGGGGGCGGGCGCGCGTCGCGCGGTCCCGGGCCCTCGCCGCGATCCGTGAGGCCACGTCTACGGGTCGGCCGGGGGATCGCGGTTCAGCAGCCGGGGGAGCAGCCACGGCTTCCGCTGGATCAGCCTGGCGATGGGCGGCGGCTGTGGCGCGGAGGATCGGACCTGCGAACGGCGCTCCGGCCATCGGAACGGCAGGTCCACGACGGTCCCGGGCCCGGGCGCCTCCTCCAGGACCCGCAGGGCGGCGCGCAGCACCCCCGCCTGACCCTCCCGGTCCCCGGGCTGCCCCAGGGGCCGGCCGCCCGGGAACTCGATCGCCGCCACCCGGGGCACCCCCACCGACGCCGTCAGGACCGGGATGGACGACAGGGTCACCGTGGCGACGCCGGCCGCCTCGAATTCCCGCTGCACCAGTCCGACGGACCAGCAGCAGGTGGGTCAGAACGGGATCAGCAGGACGGCATCCACCTCCTCGCGGTGAAGGACGCGGATCATCTCCGGGACCGTGTCCCGCAGCAGGGCCGTCGGGTCCAGGATGTAGCCCATGAAGGAGAAGTGGGACGGGGCCGGCTCCCCCACCTCCCCTGCCCTCGCCAGCTCCGCGAGGCGCCGCAGCGGCAGGACGCAGTCCAGGTCCTCCTCGGCGTAGCGGGTCTCCATGTGCAGGTGGTAGATGCGGACGTCCCGCGGATCGGCGTCCTGGGGGATGACCCGGAAGCTCGGATCGCCCCACCAGGGATTGCGAACCTCACCCTCCTGATCGAAGGGGCGATCCGTCGCCATCGCCAGGCCTGCGGTGCTCACCAGCGCCAGCCGGCAGCGGGACAGCGGGCCGGGGAGCGATGTCCACGGGATCTCCCGCCGGGGTTCCCGGCGGGTCCAGGCCTCCACCAGCTTGCGGGTGCCGTAGCTCAGGAACTTGTAGGAATCGACCGGTGCGGTCATCGCGAGAGCCACCCCCCGGGTGTGCGGCAAGCAGCCTCCGTGCCATCGCCGACGACGATCAGCGGCCCAGGGCCAGCAGCGCCGCGCCCACCGCCAGCCCGATCGCCAGGTTGATCGCCTTCACCCGGAGGAAATCGGCACGGGACCAGGCGAGCAGCGGGAGCATACCGTGTCCGTCCTGGACGATGGAGCTGGTCAGCAGCACGCTCAACGGCACGACGCCGCGGTCGAACAGCGTGACCACCAGCAGGTGGGGCCCCGACTCGGGGATCAGCCCCAGCAGCGCCGCGGCCCCCAGGGCGAGCCAGCGCCCCGTCTCGCCCAGATGCTCCACGGGTAGGAGGCGCTCGATCAGCGCCGTGACGGCGAGGGCCCCCAGGGTCCAGAGGAAGACCTGCGGGACGTGGCGCAGCGCCACATGTCGCCAGAGGTGCTCCTCGAGAAAATGCTGCGGCGCCGTGAGCGACACGAAGCAGCCGAAGCTCCCGGCCAGGAGCAGCGTCCACCGCAGCCAGCTCCAACGCTCCGGCCCCGCCCCGCCGGTCGCCACCGCCAGGACGAACAGGGCGGTGGCGGTGACCAGCGCACCGCGCGCCAGGGTCCACCGGGGCGGGCGAACCGGCAGGAGTGGGGGTTCCAGTGCCCGGCAGTCCTCCCCGGCGTGCAGCAGGTCCTCCTCGCATCGTCCCGGCGACCCGTGGGGCCGGTAGAGACGGTCGGTGGCGACCCCGGCGAGCAGCCCGACCGCGGCGAGGATGAGCATGATCTCGACGGCCCGCTCCGGGAACAGCGCCAGCATCACGAAGGCCTCGTCCCCGGAGGTGGCGATCATGCAGCCCACGAGCGCGCCGAAGGAGATCATCCGGTGGGAGTAGAGCGCCACCACCGCGAACGAGCCCAGGCAGCCGGGCAGCGTCCCCAGCAGGACGCCGACGGGCACCTGGATCCACCCCGCCGTGGCCAGGAGCCTGGGCCAGGCACCCCGGGTCAGGACGTGGAGGTACTCCACCGCCACCATCATGACGCCGACGAAGGCGGTCACCAGGATGGTGTCCCGGACGACGTCGAGGGCCGTCATGCCCCGGCCCCCCCGTCGCAGCGCATCCGCCGCGTCGCCTCAGGCCGCCCGGAGCGTCGCCTGGACCTGGTCCAGGAGCGCATCCGCCACCTTCGCCCGGCCGGGCTGCCCGCAGGCCCGGAAGCACCCCGCGGCCTGGTGGAAGCAGGCGGCCGCCCGCGCCAGGCAGTCGCGGCTCCCGCCCCGGCAGCCGGCCAGGCAGACCAGGACGTTGCCGCGATTGAAGTCCGCCACCGCGTGATCGCAGGGATGCTCACGCCGCGTCCAGATCCGGAGGGCGAGCCCCAGATGCCTCAGGGAACGCCGCAGATGCCGTTCCCGCCGCGGCGGATCCGCCGTGCTCAGCGACAAGAAGGCGTTCCCCAGGTTGTTGTGCAGGGCCGCGAAGCGCCCCGGAAAGCGGCGATGCGTGAACACGCGCAGCGCCTCCCGGTAGCAGGCGACCGCGCGGTTCACGTTGGCCACCCGGTCGCCCGTCCGGATCTGCCGGTAGGCCGTCCCCAGGTTCTGCAGCACGGTGGCGTGGCGCTCCGGGTCGACCTCCGGACCCCGCACCGTGAGCGCCGCCTCGTAGTGCCGGATCGCCCGCCGCCACCGGTCGGGGAAGGCGGCCTCGGACGCCTCGCACCAGGCGTTTCCGAGGTTGAATTCCTCCCGCGCCCAGCCGTCGGCATCGCCCTGGTCCCGCAGCAGCCGGGCGGCCTCCCGGTGACAGCGGATGGCCGTCCGGAACGTCGCGGCATCCGTCGCGCCGGCGGTCCGTCGGTAGGCGTTCCCGAGTGCGCCCAGGATCCGTGCCCGTCCCGCCGGATCGCGGCTCGCGCTCGAGAGGGACAGGGCCAGCCGGAAGTGAGCCAGGGCGATGTCGGGCTGGACCAGCCGGTGGGCGCGGCACGCGCCCACGTAGCAGTAGCCGAGCTGGTAGTGGAGGTCCGGGTCGTGCGGGTGCACGCGGAGGTGCTCCTCGAGCGCCGCGATGGCGTCCTCGCACCGTCCCGCCCGGCACAGCGCGGCGGGAAACTCCCCTTTCCGGTCCATGGCGTCCTCCTTTCCGCCGGGAGGATGGCCCCCTCAGCGGTGGCACCCCCGGCCGCGCTCGCGACAGCCGGGCCCGTGGCGATGGCGGTGCCGCCGTCCGGCGCCGGGCTCCGGGCCGCCAGCGGACTCGTCGGCGGGGTGCGCCTCCAGGGCGCGGGCCAGCTCGCCCCGCTCCAGCCGTCCGAGGAGCGTTCCCGCGGGCACGCCCTCCGGGCCGTACCAGGCCCGGATCCCCGCGTCCTCGAGATGCCGGAGCGCCCCGGGTCCGAGGGCGGCGCAGATGACGTCGGAGCACCCGGCGGCCTCGAACGCCTCGACGACCTCCCGCGCCCGCAACGACTCGTTCCGCCGCAGCACCGGGTCTTCTTCCCCGCAAACCAGCAGCCACTTGGCCTTGGCAAAGTGCGGCGACAGGGCGGACTCCGGATCCTCCCGCAACACGGTCATCCCGACACGCATCATGAGCTCCCTTCTCGGGACTACAGCGGACGGCCGCCCCCATGCCGCCGGCCCCTCCGGCGTCGGGCGGGCCCCGGTGTGAGATCCTCGTGCGGCGCTCCCTCGGCGACCACCAGGGCGCGTCCGTCCACGAGGGCCTCCACCACCTTCGCGCGTCCCGTCTTGAGCAGGCGCTGCACGGTCCCCCGGGAGACCTCCATGCGCTCGCCGGCAGCCTCCTGATCCAGTCCCTCCCGGTCACACAGCCGCATGGCCTCCAGCTCGCTCAGCTCGAGGGAGATGGTCTGCAGCCGCGTCATCGGGATCGCGCGGGGCTTGAACACGCGGTCG
Organism: Acidobacteriota bacterium; assembly: GCA_050115015.1. GTDB lineage: Bacteria > Acidobacteriota > Polarisedimenticolia > CBDVAL01 > CBDVAL01 > JASFRI01. The sequence continues at coordinate 12,753 of JASFRI010000030.1, read as the reverse complement.
CCGTCGTGGGCCCGGCAGCGCCGGTGCTTGTGGGGTCGCGGCATCGTGGCGCCTCCCTTTTTTGTGCATATACACAATACACCTCGACCGGCGGGGGGTCAAGACGGCACCGGAGGGTCGCGATCCCACCGTCGCGGGGTCGTGCTAGGATCGGACCGCCGAATCTCGAGGGTGGGAGGACGATGCGAAAGCTGGCAGGATCGGGGGCAGGATTGCTGCTGCTCGGCGCGCCGGGAGCGGCGCTCGCGCGGGGAGCTGACGCCGCGCAGGAGGGCGCGCGAACGGCGGTCACCGAGAACATCTTCGGTGGTGTGCGGGATCTCATCGTCGCCCGGACCGGCGAGGGGGGCTGGATGACGGCGGTGCAGGTGTTCACCGTCGTCTTCTTCGCGCTCCTGCTGGACTTCGTCCAGCGCGGCATCCTGAAGCGCGTCGCCCGGCGCCTGGAAAAGACCCGGACCCCATGGGACGACGCGCTGATCCAGTCGCTTGCGAGGCCGATCAGCCTGCTGATCTGGGTCGTCGGCCTGGCGCAGGCCCTCGCCTTCATCGATATCGACTCCCTCTACATCCACAACGTCGTCGTGCTGGCGCTGATCGTGAGCGTCACCTTGTTCCTCCTGCGGTTCACCCGCGAGGCGGAGAAGAACCTCGTCGCGTACTCCGCGGACAGCCCGGAGGAGGAGCGCTGGGACCCGACCACCGTCGACGCCATCGGCAAGCTGGCACGGCTCTCGGTGGGGGTCACCGCGGTGCTGATCGGCCTGCAGCAGATCGGCGTGAACATCTCGGCGGTCCTGGCCTTCGGGGGGATCGGCGGGATCGCCGTGGGCTTCGCGGCGAAGGACCTGCTGGCCAACTTCTTCGGCGGGCTGACGATCTACCTGGACCAGCCGTTCCGCGTGGGCGAGTGGATCCGCTCGCCGGACCGCACCATCGAGGGGACCGTGGAGTACATCGGCTGGCGCCTCACCCGGATCCGGACCTTCGACCAGCGCCCGCTCTACGTTCCGAACAGCGTGTTCACCACCATCGCCATCGAGAACCCCCAGCGGATGCTGAACCGCCGGATCTACGAAACCATCGGCATCCGCTACGACGACATCGCCCAGATGGATGCGATCACCTCCGAGGTCCGCTCGATGCTCGAGAGCCATCCGGACATCGACACGAACCGCACGCTCATGGTGAACTTCAACGCCTTCGGCCCGAGTTCCGTGGACTTCTTCGTCTACACCTTCACCAAGACGACGAAGTGGACCGAGTACCACGAGATCAAGCACCGGATCCTGCTCCGGATCTCGGCGATCATCACGAACCACGGCGCGGAGATCGCCTACCCCACCTCGACGCTCCACGTGGCGAGCCTGCCGGAGCAGGCGGAGGCCGCTGCGGGATGACCGTCCTGCCGCGAACCGATCGCGAGCGGGCGAAGCTGACGCGCGGCACGTTCCTGTTCCATCTGCGCCCGATCCGCCTGCCGCGCCGGACCGTGCGGTGGACCCACACCTTCGGCCTCGGCGGGTCGTCGCTGGTCCTCTGGTGCACCCTGGCCCTCACCGGGATCCTGATGCTGCTCGTCTACCAGCCGGTCCCCGACGTCGCCTACGACTCGGTCCGGACGCTGACCGACGCGGTCCGCTTCGGACCCCTGGTCCGGGGGGTGCACTACTGGAGCGCCAACCTGCTGGTCGTGGTCGTGCTGCTGCACGTGGCGAGGGTGGTGTTCACGGGGGGATATCACCGTCCGCGGCGCCTGAACTGGATCATCGGCGCGGCGTTGCTCGGCGGCGTGCTCGCCGCGGCGTTCACCGGCTACCTGCTTCCGTGGGACCAGCGGGCGTTCTGGGCGGTGACGATCTCGACCGGGATGCTCTCCTATGTGCCGCTGATCGGCGCCGGGCTCGAGGCGATCGCACGGGGCGGGACGGACGTGGGCGCCGACACCCTGCTCACGTTCTACACCTACCACACGACGGTCCTGCCGGTGCTGGCGATCGTCCTGATGGCGTTCCACTTCTGGCGGGTTCGCCGGGCCGGCGGCGTGGTCGAGCCCCCTCCGGACGGCGAGGAGACGGAGGAAAAGGTCCTGTTCTTCCCGGACCTGCTGCTCCGCGAGGCCTCCCAGGCCCTCGTGGTGCTGGCGCTCGTCGTGGTCCTCGGGGCCGTCGTGGGGGCGCCCATCGGCGAGCGCGCGAACCCCGGAATGAGCCCAAACCCGGCGAAGGCGCCCTGGTACTTCATGGGCTTCCAGGAGCTGCTGATCCACCTGCACCCGGTCTTCGCGGTGCTCGTCGTTCCCCTGGCGGCGCTCGTCGCGTTCGTGGCGCTCCCGTGGCTGGGGAACGACGACGGGGCCACCGGGTGCTGGTTCCTCTCCGAGGCGGGGCGGCGCGCGGCGGGGGTCGCGGCGATCCTGGCGGCCGTCCTGGCGACGGCCGGCGTGCTGCTGGATGCATCCCTGCCGCCCTCCTCGGGGGGGCTGCTCTCCCGCGGTCTGGTCCCGACGGCGCTGCTGGCCGGGGCGACGGCGGTGGTCGTGCTCGGCCTCCGGCACCGACTCCGGCTGGGCCGGAACGAGTCCCTCCAGACGGTCATCGTGTTCCTGGTAGTGGGGTTCGCGACGTTGACGCTGGTCGGCGCCGTCTTCCGCGGCGAGGGGATGGCGCTGGCGTTCCCCTGGGGCGGCTGAGGGATGGCCCGCAAGAGGAGGCGGTCCGACCGGCCGGCGGAGCCCCCGCCCGCCCCCGCTCCCCCGACGGTCCCGGGGAACGCCCCGGACCACCCGGATCGGCGCCGCGCCTTGGTCTGGATCTGGGGCGGCCTCGTCGGCGCGCTCGCCGCCGAGGTCGTCTGGATCGTCGGGTCCTTCCTGCGGCCTCGGGGAGCGCGAGGGGCAACGCCGCGGTCGGTGGTGATCGCTGGCCCGGTGGACCGCTTCGCCCCGGGGACCGTGACGGCGTTCCCCGGCGGGAGGTTCTACCTCGCCCGCCTGGCCGACGGCGGCTTCCTGGCCCTGGACCGGACCTGCACCCACCTGGGCTGCACCGTTCCCTGGAACGCCGCGACGGGACGCTTCGACTGTCCCTGCCACGCATCGTCCTTCGACATCACGGGCGCCGTGCTCTCGCCTCCGGCCTCCAGGCCCCTGGACCTCTATCCGGTGCGGATCGAGAACGGCATCGTCAAGGTCGACACGGGCCGGATGGAGCGCCGCCAGGCCTACGACGCCTCCCAGGCGGCGCGGGCGTGAGCGCGTTCCCGAGGGACACCGCCGGTCGCGATCCACGGCTGTGGCGATGGGAGCGGATCGGGCTGACCGCCCTCGCCGTCATCGTCGCCACCGTCCCGCTGTCGCTCCTGCGCTCCGGGCCGGCGGCGCCCGGGGCGATCGGCGATCAGGAGGCGGCCTTCGTCGGGGGCGCCGCCTGCCGTGACTGCCACCAGGTGGAGTGGGAGCGGTGGACCGGCTCCGACCACGACCTGGCGATGGACGTCGCCACGGAGGAGACGGTGCTCGGGGACTTCGACGACGCCGTCTTCGAGTACCAGGGCGTGACGTCCCGCTTCTACCGTCGGGACGGTGCCTTCCTCGTCTCCACCGAGGGGCCCGACGGCGCCATCGCCGAGTTCCAGGTGGCCTACGTCTTCGGCCACGAGCCGCTCCAGCAGTACCTGGTGCCGTTCCCGGGCGGGCGCCTGCAGACCCTGTCGGTCACCTGGGACACCGAGCGCAAGCGCTGGTACCGGCAGTACCCCGGACAGGAGATCCCGCCGGAGGACTGGCTCCACTGGACCCGCGGCGGGCAGAACTGGAACTCCATGTGCGCGGAGTGCCACTCCACGAACCTCCGGAAGGGGTACGACCCCGACACCGACAGCTACGAGACGACCTGGACGGACATCGACGTCGGCTGCGAGGCCTGCCACGGTCCCGGGTCCCGGCACGTCGCCTGGGCGAAGATCCAGCCGATGGCGCGTCCCGAGCTGCCCGACGCCGGCCTGGTGGTGTCCACCTCCCGGATCTCGCCCCACGGCATCGTCGAGCTCTGCGCACCGTGCCACTCCCGCCGTGCCGAGCTGGGGGACTACGACCACACGGGATCGGAGCTGCTCGACGAGATGCTGCCCAGCCTGCTCGAGGAAGGGCTCTACCACGCCGACGGTCAGATCCTCGACGAGGTCTACGTCTACGGCTCCTTCCTGCAGAGCAAGATGTACGCCCGCGAAGTGGGCTGCCCCGACTGCCACGACAGCCACAGCCTGAAGCTGCACCGGGAGGGAAACGACCTCTGCCTGCAGTGTCACCAGCGGGAGGTCTACGACACCCGGGACCACCACTTCCACAAGAAGATCCACGAGGGGAAGGAGTCGGACGGCGCGAAGTGCGTCAAGTGTCACATGGTCGAGCGACCCTACATGGTGATCGACTGGCGCGCGGACCACAGCTTCCGGGTGCCGCGGCCGGACCTGACCGCCTCCATCGGCGTCCCCAACGCCTGCACCCAGTCGGGCTGCCACGACGACCGGCCGCTGCAGTGGTCCCTGGACGCCTACCGGAAGTGGTACGGGGAGGCCCGCAAGCCCCAGTTCGGGACCGCCTTCGCCGCGGCCCGGGCGGGGGACGCCGGCGCCGATCCGGAGCTCGGGCGCCTGGCGGCGAGCGACCTCCAGTCCCCCATCGTGCGCGCCACCGCCCTCGAGCTGCTGGCCCGATCGTCGGGACCGGAGGAGGAGGCCGCCCTCGCCGCGGCCATCGACTCCGACGAGCCCCTCCTCCGCCGCACCGCCGCCGCCCACCTCGTCCTGCGTACGCCGGCGGACGTGGAGCGCCTCGCGCCGCTCCTCTCGGACCCCGTCAAGGCGGTGCGCATGGCAGCGGTCTCCGGGCTCGCGCCGGTCCCCCGCGACCGCCTGAAGCCCTACCAGCAGGAGGCGTTCGAGAAGGCGCTCGCCGAGTACCGGGAGTCGATGGCCTACGAGCTGGACTTCGCCAGCTCCAGCTACAACCTCGGGAACCTGGAGGCGGCGATGGGGAACGCCGTCGCCGCGGAGCGCTACTACCGGAATGCCCTCCGCATCGACGACGGCTTCAGCCCCGCCAAGCTGAACCTCGCCATCCTCCTGAGTGGCCAGGGCCGCAACCGCGAGGCGGAGACGCTCCTGCGGGAGATCGTCCGGGACTACCCCGACCATGCCGAGGCGATGTACTCCCTGGGCCTGCTGCTCGTCGAGATGGGTCGACCGGAGGAGGCCGTCGACTGGCTGTCCAGGAGCGCGGCGCGAAACCCCGGAAACCCGCGGGTCCGCTACAACCTCGGCCTGCTCGAGCAGCAGCTCGGCCGCCTCGACGACGCCGAGCGATCCCTCCGCGCTGCGCTGGATCTCGAGCCGGAGGGCCTCGACTACCTCTACGCCCTGGCGGACCACCTGCTCCGCCGCGGCCGCACCGAAGAGGCCCGCGACCTGGCCCGGCGGATCATCGAGCTCTACCCGGAACAGCCGATCGGCCAGCAACTCCTGGCGGCCGCCGGGGGTTGACCGCCGGAACGGGACTCCGGGTAACGACACCTCCAACCCGGCGTTCTCACGGCCGCCAAGCGCCGGAAGGCCCTGCTCCTCCGGACCCGGTCGGTTCCCATGGCGGAACGTCCTCCGGCATCGTCCGCGTTCCCAACCCCCGTGGAAATCCCCGGACAGCCCGGTCAACGGCCGCCCGGGGTTCGACGTCCGGTCTTCTAGCGCAGGTCGGCGAGCATGGCCATCGCGGTCGCGATCCGTTCGCAGATGGCTCCGGTGTTCACGAGGCCCGTCATGGACATCCGCCCGTGCACGAAGTTGGGTATCTTGGCCACGGGGCCGTTTCGGTACCGTAGCCGGCAGCCCCGCCCTCACCTTGGTACTGCACGAGGTAGAACGTCCCCGGCTCATGGCCCTCGCCGTCCGTGGCGCTCGTGACGGTCGTTCCTGCCGCGAGCACCCGGACGATCCCCAGCTTCGCCACCTGACCCGTGAGCCGGACGTCGGCGAGATCGCCGGCGATCACGTCGTATCCGGCGGCTCCTGCCACGTCCGTCCAGTGCAGTACCGCCATCCCCGGGGCGGGTCCCGACTCGACGTGGAGCTCCATCGGGTCGACGACGCCTCCCTGGTCGTGCGGCACCGTGACGTTGCCCAGCGCCGCGGTCGCGTTCCCGAAGCCGTCGGTGGCCTCGTAGCGTAGCTCGTAGGTCCTCCCGGGTCCGTCGGCGGCACGCTCCGCCCGGAGCTGGAGCCTCGTGTCCGCCGTCCCCGGGTCGTCCCCGGCGACGTCGCCGTCCGTGTCCCCATCCCCGGTTCCCGGCGCGTTGTCCGGTTCGCTGCTGGAGACCTCGACCAGCTCGATCGGCGGCGGTGACGGGTCGCAAAGGTCCGTCGCCGCGAGGGTGACGTCCACGTCCACCAGCCTGTGGTTCGGAGGCCAGAGCACGGCCGGGGACGGTGTCACCGTGAGGGTCGGCCCCGTCGTGTCCTGGACGTCCACCACGACGGACGCGCTCCCCTCACCGCCGTAGATGTCCCGCACCACGAGCGTGAGGGAATGCATCCCCAGGCTCAGGCTCACGTGGAGCCCGATCCCCTCGCCAAGCGTCGTCTGGCCCGGCAGACCGTAGTCCTCGTACCACCCGTACTCGGCGATGTCGTCACCCGGTCCCGGATCGCCATCGGTGGAGGCAGAACCGTCCAGCAGCACGACCGCTCCCCCCGGCCCCGTGCACTCCACCTGCGACGGGGCCGTGGCCACCGCGACGGGGGGACAGCTGGCGGCCTCGTCGATCCGGCCGTCGCAATCGTTGTCCACGCCGTCGCAGACCTCCGCGATCCCGGGAGATCGTGCCCCGTCGGCGTCGTCGCAGTCGGTGGCGGCCCCGGCCGGGCATCCGGAGTCACCGGGAGCGCCGAACCCGTCGCCGTCCCCGTCCATGCACTCCCCGGGCTGGGGCGCGCTGCTGGTCAGGAGGATCCCGTCGAGGGAGACCACGGCGTCGGGGAACGCGTCCCCGTTCACGTCGCCGACGAGCACGTGCTCCGCGTCGTGGAAGTCGCCGGGCACCGACTGCTCGGGCACGAAGTTCCCGTTCCCGGAGCCGGCCAGGAAGAAGACCCGGTGATCCTGGTCGCCGTAGTTGACCCTCACGGCGACGAGGTCGTCATGGCCGTCGCCGTTGGGATCCCCCAGTCCGAGCCCGGGGATGCTCGCAAAGCCGCCGAGTGGGATCCGGTCGAGGAGGTCGAACGTCCCGTCGCCGTTGCCGTGCAGGATCTGCAGGGCCTCGTTGAACGTGTCCCCGACGGCCAGGTCGATGGGACCGTCCCCGTCCAGATCCGCGGCGACCATGTCGGTGGCGCCACCGCCCGGCAGGTCGGTGAACATCCCCGCCTGGAACGTGCCGTCCCCGTTCCCCAGGTAGACGGCCAGCTCGCCGGAGGTCTCCGCCATCACGGCCAGGTCGAGGATCGTGTCGCCGTTCAGATCCTCCACGACCGGGATCCGCGGCCGGGTGACCGAGGGCAGGTCGACGACCGGCTCGAAGGTCCCGTCGCCGTGCCCCAGGAGCACCCCCACGAGGTAGGGGACGCCCCGGAGCGCCACCACGATGTCGACGTGACCGTCGCCGTCGAGATCCGCCGTGACCGGGAACTTCGCCAGCTCGCCGCCGTGGGGGACGCGGTACTCGGGCTGGAACGTGCCCTCGCCGTTCCCCAGCAGGACCGACAGGTCATAGAAGTTCGAGACCACCAGGTCGAGCTCGCCGTCCTCGTCGAAGTCCGCCGCGGCGGCCGCGAAGGGAAAGTCGCCGACCGGCGCGGTCCACGCGGGGCCGAAGCCTCCCGCCCCGTCGCCGGGGAGGAAGATGACCTGCTCGGCGAAACGGTCCGCTCCCACCAGGTCGGGAAAACCGTCGTGGTCGAAGTCCTCCAGCACGGAGAAGAAGGCACTGTTCGAGAGCGGCGGCTGCGGCGGGTCGAGCACCTCCGCACCGGGGGCGTACCCGGCGGCGAGGAGGCACGCCATGAAGATCGCGAAGCGGAGTACGGACGGACTCGGCGGTCGCAGGCGCATGGCCCCTCCCCCCGTGGGATGCACGGCCGCCGGGCGCTCGCCGGAGACCGGCCGCCACGGATTCTTGGTGTGTGCCTCCATTCTACGATGGGATGGCATGGCGGGCCAGTGAAAAAGCACTATCCGCTCAATGAGGCCCCCCAGCGTATTTGACCATCCCGTGTCTTTTGTGTCACTTGAGCCGGACACGGCCGCGCAGGGCCCCACCCTGCCGCGTTGCCGCTCGGGGCGCCTGCGACGCTCGATGGAGCTCCGCTACAATGGGCCTATGCTCCCGGAGGATGGTCTGGACGCCACGAACAGGAACCGGCGGCTCGCCGTCGTCACCGGCGGCAACCGGGGACTCGGGCGGGAGACCTGCCGCCAGCTCGCCACCGCCGGCCTGCACGTGGTCCTCACGGCGCGCGTCCTTGAGGAGGCGGCGGCGGCCGCCGCCTCGATCGGGGCCGACCCTCTCCCCCTCGACGTCACCGATAAGACCTCCGTCCGTCTGGCGGCGGACGTCCTCCGCGAGCGCCCCGGGACCGTGGACGTCCTGGTCAACAACGCCGGGATCGCGCTGGACGGCTTCGACGCCCGGGTGGCCCGGCGCACCATCGACGTCAACGTCCTGGGGGCCATGGCGGTGACCGACGCCCTGCGGCCCCTCCTGTCACCGGCCGCCTCGATCGTCATGGTGTCCAGCGGCATGGGGGAGCTCACCTGCCTCTCCCCGGAGCTCCGGCGGCGGTTCGAGGATCCCACGCTGTCCCGCGAGGGTCTCGTCGCCCTGCTGGAGGCATTCGTCCGGGACGTCGAGGCGGGCACGTACGCCAGCCGAGGCTGGCCCGGCTCCGCGTACCGGGTCTCGAAGGCCGGGCTCAACGCCTTCACGCGCATCCTCGCGCGAGAGCTCGGGAACACCGCGATCCGGGTCAACGCGGTCTGTCCGGGCTGGGTCCGGACCGACATGGGCGGCGCCGATGCCGACCGCTCGGTCGAGGAGGGAGCCCGCTCGGTCGTCTGGGCGGCCCTGCTCGGGCCCGGTGGGCCGACCGGCGGCTTCTTCCGGGACGGCAGCCCGATCCCCTGGTGAACGCCCGCCGGATCCACCGGTGCCGGGGACGGTCCCGGGCTCCGCGCCGTGACGCCGCTGGCGAGTCGGTCGCTCCCCGGCGGGACCGCCGGGCACGGCCGCGACGGGCTACAATGGGGCGCCATGAGATGCCCCCGGTGTGGAGCGGAGCGTGCCGCGACCGGGGGACCGTGCCCGTGCGGCGATCCCGCAAACGCGTCCCCCGGCGGTAGCACCGCCCCCACCCAGCCGCTCACCGGCGAGGCGGTGAGCCGGGCGGACCCCCTATCCGCACCTCCCGGGCTCGAGCCCGGGGACGTCCTCGGAGGCCGCTATCGCGTGGTCGCCCTCGCCGGACGGGGTGGGATGGCGGAGGTCTACCGCGCCGAGGACGCCACCCTCGGCCAGACCGTCGCGCTCAAGCTGCTGCCCGAACGGCTCGCCCGGGATGAGAGGCGGCTGGGGCGTCTCCGTGACGAGGTGCGGATCGCGCGCGGCGTGTCCCATCCCAACGTCTGCCGCGTCTACGACATCAGCGAGGCGGACGGCGTTCACTTCATCTCGATGGAGTGGATCGAGGGGGAGGACCTGGACGCCGTCCTGCGGCGGGGCGGGCCGCTGCCGGCGGAGCGGGCACTGTCCGCGGCCCGGCAGATCTGCGCCGGGCTGGCGGCGGCCCACGAGCGGCAGGTGCTCCACCGGGACCTGAAGCCCGCGAACGTGATGCTGGACGAGCGCGGCGTCGCGCGGATCACCGACTTCGGCCTCGCCGAGGCCGGCGCCGCGGTCCGCGGGGAGCGGGCCCGCGAGGGCACCCCGCGCTACATGGCCCCGGAGCAGTACGGCGGCAGGGAGGCGACCGTCCAGAGCGACCTCTACGCCCTGGGGCTGATCCTCTACGAGATCTTCACCGGCAGGCCCGGCTATCCCGGGGCGACCCTCGAGGAGCTGCACGAACAGCGGCGCAGCCCGCCCCCGCCGCCGTCCTCCCTGACCCGGTCCATCGACCCGGCAGTGGAGAAGCTGATCCTGCGGTGCCTCCAGCCCGACCCGGCACGGCGGCCGGGAAGCGCCCGGGAGGTCCTCGCGGCGCTTCCGGGCGGCGAGGCGGTCGGCGGCGCGGCGGCGGCCGCACAGCAACGCGCCGACCGCATCGCCGCGTTCCGGGCCGAGCTCGCCGAGCTGCGGCAGGCGGGGCTGATCCGGCTCGAGACCGGAGAGCTGGAGGCGGTGGAGTGCTATCACGAGCGCGCCCTCCGGGATCTCGTGGAGCGTTTCGACGTGGACGTCAGCGAGCGCGGGAAGCAGCTTTCCCTGGGGATGCGGGCCATCTCGCTCGTCGCCGCCATCGCCCTGGCGGCCAGCGTCTACTACTTCTTCTACCGCATCTGGGGCCTCATCGCGACGCCGCTGCAGGTCGGGATCCTCGCGGGAACCCCCGTGCTCGCGCTGCTCCTCACCGCCGCCATCGCCCGGCGGGAGGCGGCGCGCTACTTCACCGGGATCGCGGCCCTGGCGGCGCTCACCTGTGTGATCGTCGACACGACGATGCTGGAGCAGACCTTCAACCTGGAGGGCTCCCCCCTGTCGGTGCTGGCCTGGGGCGCCCTGGCGCTGCTGCTGGCCTACGGCTTCCGCCTGCCGCTGCTCCTCGCCGTGGCCCTGCCGCTGCTCGCGTCCGCGCTGGCAGCGGGCCTGCACGCCCACGCCGGTGGCAACTGGCCGGATTTCCTCCAGGCTCCCGAGTGCCTCTTCCCCGGCGGCGCCCTTCTCGCCGGCGTGGCGCTGTGGACGCAGCGACGGCAGCCTCCCGGCTTCGCCGCCGTCCACCTCCTGATGGCGACCATCGTGCTGATCGCACCCGCTCTCCTGATCGGCCTCTCCGCTTCCGTGAGCTACCTGCCGCTCGAGCGTCACGGGGCCGAGACCCTCTACCAGATCCTGGGGTTCCTCCTCAGCGCCGGCGCCATCGGGGCCGGGATCGCCCGCCGCAGCCGGGAGGCGGTCTACACGGGCACGGCGTTCTTCGCGGCATTCCTCTTCCTGAAGTACGTCCACTGGTTCTGGGACTGGATGCCGCGCTACCTGTTCTTCCTGATCGTCGCCCTCAGCGCCCTGGGCATGGTGCTGGTCCTACGCCGGCTGCGCGCCGTTCTCGGCACGAGGCGGGCGGAGGCGCCGGCATGAGGAGGTGGCTGGAGTCCCCGCGAACGGTGGCCCTCGGGTGCGGCCTCGTGCTGCTCACGAACCTCGTGATCCTGGGAGCGGCGTTCTCGAATCGCCGCGGCGGCCCCCAGGCCGAACTGCGGCTCACGGAGCGCGAGCTGACCCTGCCATCGGCGCGCCAGCAGGACGACAGCGCGCTGTTCCTGCGGCTGCGCCTCACCGACGACGTCCCCGACGCCTACCGGGCCACGGCCCGCTGGCGCGGCTACCAGCTCCCTGCCGTGGACCTCGCCTGGCTGGATCGGGACAAGCTCCGGGAGCTGGGTTGCCGGACCGACGTCGATCCGGCGGATCCGGAGGCGGAGGACCATTACCGGCATGCGATGACCCGCCGAGCCTTCGTGGTTCTCGAGTACGAGGGGCCGGCATGGGAGCGGTGGATCGCGGACCGGACCGCAGCGGTCGCCGAGCTGGCCCTGGAGGTGGAGTCAGGAACGAAGGGCCCGGCGGACCTTGCGGATGCCGAGGCGGTCCTCGCGCTGGACCGAGCGTTCCGGTCCCGCCTGTTCCCGATCGATGCGGGCACCGATGTCGTCGCGCTGCGACGGCGCCATGCGGGCCCCGGCCGCTACGTGATCGTCCCCGCGATCTTCCACCCGCGGGTCCTGCGGCCGGACGACGGGCCCCCGCGACTGACCGGTGTCGTGCAGCGCGCGGTGGTGAGCTGGATCCACGTGCCGCTCGGCCTCCGCGACGCGTTCGAGGGCTGGCTCCCGGAGGAGAGCTGGGATGCGTACTACCGGCGCAAGCGGGAGGAGGCACGGGGGGGCTGGCCCTCCCCCACCGGGCCGCGGTTCGCGGCGACCCTCGCCCTCGGCCGCCGGATGGAGCCCTGGCTGGTGGACGTCACGCCGGCGGACGCCGCGCGGGACGGCGGTCGCCGACCCGGAGCCGCGCCGGGATCGAGACTCGGACCTTGACGGGTGCCCCGCGGGGGATCTCGGGGCTCACGCTGCGCCTCGTCCGTGATGAACCGGATCTCACGAGATCTCGACCTCGAGCTTGACTCATCGCTCTTTACCGCGGCTGTCAGGGGCACCCTCACGCTACCAATCGCTCGATGTCGGCGATCTCGCCGGCCGTCAGCTTCACGTCCTGAGCCTGCAGATCCATCGTCATGTGCTCGGCGGACGTCGTCCCCGTCATGGCGATCATGCCCACCCGCCGGGCGAACGCGAACACTACCTGTGCGAGGTTGGCGCCAAGGCGCCGGGCGACCTCGTTCAGGCGGGGATGCCGGAAAACCTCCGGGTTCGCCGTGAGGAGCGAGAACCCTTGATAGCGAACCCCATGCTCTCGGCAAAACTGCCGGACCTCCAGGTCCCAGCCCATCGAGGCAAAGCAGCGGTTCTGCACGAACGCCGGCTTC
>JASFRI010000029.1:0-19431 GCA_050115015.1 Acidobacteriota bacterium | reverse complement strand
AGGGCAACCGCCAGCAGCAGGAGCGGCAGGACGCGTCTCACAGATCCACCGTCATCCCGTCCTCGGCCCAGGGGAGGTCGTGATCCCCGCGCGCATCCAGCACCCCGGGCCCGAGGTGGACGAGCAGGAGCCGGCGGCAGCCGAGCCCGTCCCGCTCCCGGAGCACGTCCTCGAGACTCGTGTGGCCGCCCCCGTCCCCCTCGAGGCTCGTGCACTCCCAGAGCAGGAGATCGGCCTCCTTCGCGACGCTCCCGAGCCCGGGGAACCAGCGCGTGTCCCCGGAGTACACGACGCGGCGGCCGTCCATGTGGACCTCCAGGCCCAGGCAGGGCTCCCCTTCCGCGTGGGGGACCTCGAAGGCTCGGAGGGTCGCCGGCCCCACGGGCTCCTCGCGGCCGGGGACGAGCTCCGTGAAGGTCGTGATGGCGGGATCGGGCCGGGCGGCGCCCGCGGGATAGAGCGCCCGCGCCAGGTCCTCCACGATCCGGCGGACGCCGGGCGGGCCCGCCACCTGCAGCGGCGCCTGGCGCGGCTCCAGATAGCGCGACTCCAGGAAGAAGAACGGCAGGCCGCCGAAGTGGTCGCCGTGGAAGTGGGAGACGGCGACCGCGTCGATCCCGGCGGGGCGCAGGCCCTGCCGCTTGAGCGCCGCGGGGGTGGCGGGGCCGCAGTCCAGCAGCAGCCGTCCGCCGGTCCCCTCCAGCAGGAACGCGGCGTTGCCGCGCCCCCCGCTGCCGAAGGCATCGCCGCACCCGATCACCCGCAGCCGCATCGCTCCCCCGTCAGTCCGCGTGCCGCAGGAACTCGAGGTTCTCGAAGTCCGCCAGCTCCTGACGCAGGAACGCCTTCAGCCGGTGGATGATCTTCTGCTCCCGCTGCCGGATCGCCTCGCGGCTCACCCCCTGCCGATCGCCGATCTGCTGCAGCGTCTCCGGCGTGTCGGTCACCAGGCGACGGTCGAAGATCTCCCGGTCGCGCTCGTCCAGCGTTCCGGCGAAGGCGGCCATGCTCTCCCGGAGGGCGGTCTGGAACTCCTCGTCGGCCAGCTGCTCGTCGACGGGCGGCGCCGGGAGGACCATGCGGTCGGACAGCGGGGTCTCCGACTCCGGCCCCAGGGGGGCGTCCAGGGAGAGATCCCGGCCCATCCCCTGCTCCACCTCGATGACCTCCTGCTCCGGAACGCCGAGGCGCTCCGCCAGCAGCCTGGGCTCCGGCTTGATCCCCTGCGCCTCCAGCGCCTCCTTCTCCTTCCGGAGGTTGAACAGCAGCTTCCGGCGGGTGTTCGTCGTGCCGACCCGCACGAGGCTCCAGTGATCGATGATGTACTTCAGGATGTACGCGCGGATCCACCAGCCGGCGTAGGCCGAGAAGCGGACCTTGCGGTACGGATCGAAGCGCTGGACGGCCTGCAGCAGCCCCATGTTCCCCTCCTGGATCAGGTCCAGCAGGTTCATGGCGGTGCGACGGAAGCTCATGGCGATGTGCACCACGAGTCGCAGGTTGCTGGTGGCCAGGCGGTACGCGGCGGCCCGGTCCCCCTCGTCGCGGAAGCGGACCGCGAGGGCGTACTCCTCCTCGGCGTCGAGGAGCGCGAACCGGCCGATCTCCGCCATGTAGCGCCGCAGCGGATCCGGGACCACGAGGGAGCGGTCCGCCGCCGGCTGCAGCGCGAAGCGAGGCTCGGGAGAGGCGTCCGCGTCGGTGGTCTCGTCGGGCTCCGGGAAGGCGTCGGGTTCCGGCGGCACCGCCTCGGCCCCTGGCTCGTCAGGAAGCATCAAGGTTGATTATAGGGAAAAGGCCAGGGTGCCACCGCCGCCCGGGCCGGCGCGGGCGGCGTATCCCGCGTTCCGGGCGGCCCGCCCGGTCCTCCGGTGCAGCCGGCGATGCGGCCCGGTACGCAGAAAGGGCCGACCGCAGCGCGGTCGGCCCGGCGCTCTCGATGGGTCGGCTCAGGAGGCCTCGATGGAGATCCTCTTGGGCTTCGCCGCCTCCGCCTTCGGGAGGACGACCTCCAGGATGCCCTCCTTGAACTGCGCCGCGATCTTCGTCGCGTCGACGGTCGCGGGGAGGGTGAAGCTGCGGCTGAAGACGCCGTAGCTCCGCTCGACCCGATGGTAGTGCTCCTCCTTGACCTCCTTGTCCCGCTCGCGCTCGCCGCGGATGGTCAGGACGTTGTTCTCCACCGAGACGTCCAGCTTGTCCCGGGAGACGCCCGGCACCTCGGCGCGCAGGACCAGGTCCTCGCCGCGCTCGAAGATGTCCACCACCGGCGACCAGCCGCGGGTCTCGAGTTCGGCACCGCCGGCCAACACGTCGTTGAACAGGCGGTTCACGCGGGTCTGCAGGGCGCTCATGTCCCGGAAGGGGTCGAATCGTACCAGGTTCATCTTCATCCTCCTTCTGTCTCCATGTTTCTGCCCCGTCCCGTCACGCCGGTCGGGGCGCTCTCGGTTTATGATCCGGTCGGCCCCGTTCGGGGCTCTCCTCGTGCGGGCGAACCATAAGACGGCCCCCGGGGGCTGTCAAGGAGACCCGAGAAAAATGACAAATAGAATGAGATCAACAACTTGAAGACCGAACGACTGTATTACGACGACCCCTGGTGCCTTGCGTTCGACGGGACCGTCCGGGGGATCCGGCCGACGGCCGGCGGCGCCGCCGTCGAGCTGGATCGCACCGCGTTCCACCCCACCGGCGGCGGCCAGCCTCACGACACGGGGAGCCTCGCCGATGCGCGGGTGGTGGACGTCGTGGCGGAGGAGGACGGGCGCGTGCTCCACGTCCTCGGCGACGGACCCGTCCCCGAGATCGGCGTCACCGTGACGGGGCGCGTCGACGCCGACCGCCGCCGGGACCACCTGCAGCAGCACAGCGGGCAGCACCTGCTGTCCGCCGCGTTCGTGCGGGCCCGGGACGCGGCGACCCGCTCGTTCCACATGGGGGCGCGGACCTGCACCCTGGACCTGGATCGGCCACCGGAGGCGCTGGGGGACCTCCAGGCCGTGGAGGACCTCGCGAACCGGGTCATCGCGGAGGACCGCCCCATGTCCGCGCGCATCGTCGACGAGGCCGAGGCCTTGGCCCTGCCCCTGCGTAAGGAGATCCCGGTCCGCGGCCGGGTCCGGGTGGTGGCGATCGACGGCTTCGACCTGACCCCCTGCGGGGGCACCCACGCCCGCCACACCCGCGAGATCGGCGCGGTCGCGATCCTCGGCTCGGAGCGCCACCGCCGCGGCACCCGGATCGAGTTCGTGGCCGGGGACCGGGTCCGGGCGGCGCTGCACCGCGCGGTGGAGGAGGCCGCCGCGCTGGGGGCGCGGCTCTCCGCCCCCGCGGGAGAGCGCGTCGGCGCGCTGGAACGGCTGCTCGAGGAGCGCCGCGGGGACCGCCGTCGCCTGCGGGATCTCTCCCGGCGGTCGGGGCGCCTGGAGGCCGCCGAGCGCGCGGCCCGGGGCGCGGGCCCCGTCGTGTGCGAGGTGGTCGAGGACCGGACGCCGGAGGAGATCGACGCGATGGCCCGGGCCCTGGCGGACTCGGGCCGGCTGGCGGTGCTGGGCTGGATCGAGGGCGAGGCGGCCCGTGTGGTGGTGGCGGGCCCCGGCACGCCGGACGCGGGCGCGCTCCTGCGGGAGGTCGGCGCCCGGTTCGGGGCCCGCGGCGGCGGCGGCCCCCGGTTCGCCCAGGCGGGCGGCATCGACCCCACCTCCCTCCCGGAGCTATTGAAGGCGCTGGAGGCGGCCCGGGGCTCCTAGCAGACCGCGGAAGAACGCGCGACCCGCCTTGGCTCGCCACGCAAGACCCGGCGGCGGTCGGTACCAGACGTTTCGGCCGAACCTCTAGCCGGGGTTGATCGGCGGGGGGCAGGGGTTCGTCAGCGGCCGGACGCTGCCGTCGGAGGCGGTACCCAGGTTCGCCTCCCCGCAGCCGTTCCGCGGCGCCACCAGGTAATACTGGAGCCCCCCCGACGCAGGCACCGCGCCGTCGAAGGTCTCGGTGTCCGCCGAGCGCTTCTCGAAGCACGTGTGCACGTAGGCGAACCCCGCGCCGGGAGCGACGATCCCGCGGTAGACGTTGTAGTCCAGGGCCAGCGGGTCCGGGAGCCACCCGAACCGCCCCGGATCCGGAGGGATCGCCTCCAGCCCCGCCGCCGGGCCGACCGGCGAGGGCAGCTCCGGGTCGCCGTCGTCGCAGTCGCACGCCGCGCCGAATCCGTCCTCGTCCACGTCGGTCTGCGGGGGGTTCGGCTGTGCCGGGCAGTTGTCGATCACGTCGGGCCGGGCATCGCCATCGGCATCGGTGAAACCCGGCAGGGAGTGGATCCGGAACGCATCCACCGCCGCCTCCACCAGCGAGGGAAGGCCGAGGTCGGCGGCCACGAAACGGAAGCGCACCGGACCGGTGGGGGTGTAGAGCCGGGTGAAGGGAACCTGACGGCGGTGCCACTCCCGGTCCCCGCGGCGGGTGGCGTCCAGCACCAGCCACGTCGCGCCGCCGTCGTCGCTGGCCTCCAGGCGGAACTCGTCGCCGCCGGGCTCCCCCCCGAGGTCGTTCGAGAACCAGAGCGCGTACTCGACCACCGGTGCGACCATCCCCGCGAGGTCGTAGTCCCCCGACTCCAGGTACACCCGGCCCCCGTCCACGTCGTCGGCACCCGCGGTGGGCGGGGACTCCTGGGCCCCGGTGAACCAGCAGAACTCGCCCGGGTCCGGCGTGAAGTCCGCCCCGGGCTGGGCGGGGATGTCCAGCCGGAAGGTCGCCTCCGGGGCATCGAGGGTCCAGAGGCCGCCGGTCACCCCGGGCTCGGCGGAGGGGAGCCACGTGGAGGCCCCTTCGAAGTCCTCGGCCGCCTCCTGCTGCAGCGGCTGCACCCAGATGAGGTCGTGCTGGGTCCGGGTCGAGCCGTTCACGGTGAGCTGGACGGTGTAGAAGCCGGCCTCCTGGAACGTGTGGACCGGATCCGGGACGTCGTCGGTCGCCCCGTCGCCGAAGTCCCACAGCCAGTTCGTCGCGGCACCGTGGCTGCGGTCGCGAAACGCCACCTGGAGGGGTGCCGGTCCGGCGAACACCTCCGCCTCGAAGTCCGCGACCACGGGAACCCCGGGCAGTGCAGTGTCGATGGAGCCCACGCTCCGGGTCTCCGCCCGGAACCAGTCCAGGAAGGTGCGCCGGAACGACTCGACCCGCTCGAGGTCTCCGGGCGGCACGACGCCGCCGGCGGGCATCACCAGGATCAGCGCCATCGTGAACTCGTGCGGCGCGGCGGTCCAGTCCGGAACCCGGGGCCCCTCGAACGCCATCACGTCGGCGAGGGAGACGTCCTCCCGGGTCCCGCCGACCGTGACGCCCACCTCCGGATAGGACTCCGGCGTGAGGCCCCCCGCTCCGGTCGGACGGTCGATGAAGAAGATCGGCTCCGTCACCGCGGCCGGGTCCAGCAGGCCCATCAGGTAAAGGTCGAGCTCGCTGTAGCGCTCGAAGGTCGCCACCGTGGTGAAGTCACCCCCATCGGGGGCCCACTCGTTCCCCTCCATCACCGAGGCGACGCTGTTCAGGAAGAAGCTCCAGTGCGACCCGTTGCGTCCGGCCAGCCCCCCGCCGGCAACGTCCGCGAACGCCGCGAACTGGTGAGCGGTCTCGTGTCCCAGGATCTCGACCCCCGAGACGTCCCCCTCGAACTGCGGGAGCCGGTCCGTGAACCGGGGCGGGTACTCCAGGACGTCGTTCAGGTTGAGGATGCTGCGGAGGCGCGTCGTGGCCAGCCCGAGATCGGCGGCGCGATCGATCGGCGTCACGCCGATCCCCAGTACATCGCTGGCGACCCGGCGATGAAACGCGAAGCCCGACTCGATCTGGACGTCGAAGTTGTAGGCGCTGGACAGGAAGATCGCCACGTAGTCGAACACGTCGGGATGGGTCTGGTAGAACTGCCCCACGATCGCGTTCGTGTCGGTATAGCCCGCGAACACCAGGTTGCCGCCGTCCCGCAGGACGGCGACGTTGCCGATGTCCTCGTCCCCGGCGGCCTCGGTGGCGGGTGGGGCGGCGGCGAGGGCGCGGGCGTGCTGCTGCTCCATCGCGGCGGCCAGGTGCGGCCCCGTCCCGCAGACGAAGCTGCCCGGCGCCGGATGCCGCCCGCCGTCCGCGTCCTCGGCGTCCGGGGGCGCGGCCGGTGCGGCGTGGACCGCCAGGCCCAGGACGAGGACGGCCACGGCGAGGGTTCGCATGCCCGGATTATATCGATGGCGGGACCGCGGATCAGGCGGCGCCGGGCAGGAGGTCCAGCAGGTCCCGGAACCCGTCCAGCACGCGATCGCCCCCCGCCCCCAGCAGCTCGGCGCGGGAGCAGGAGCCCGTCGCGACCAGCCAGCACGGCAGGCCGGCACCGCGACAGGTCTCCACGTCGACGTCCATGTCGCCCACGTAGACCGCCCGGTCCAGCGGCACCTCCAGGGCCTCGAGGAGGCGGTGGACCATCTCCGGGTGGGGCTTCGGGTGGGCCACCCGGTCCGGACCGAACACCTCCGGCAGGTAGCAGGCGATCCCGAGCCCGTCCAGGATGCGTGTCCCGAAGCGGGCGGGCTTGTTGCTGGCGACCCCCATGCGGTAGCCCCGCGCCGCCAGCGCCGCCAGGGTCTCCCCCACCCCCGGCAGCAGCCGGGTGCCGCTCACGGCGACCCGCTCGTAGTGCTCGCGGAAGAGCTGCACGCCCTCGGGAACGCGTTCCGGCCCCACCGCCCGCTCCACCAGCGTCTCGAGCCCCCGCCCGACCATCCGTCGCACCCGCTCCTCCGAAAGCCCGGGCTCGCCCAGTTCCCGCAGGGCGTGGTTCAGGCTCTCGGTGATGGGGCCGTAGGAATCGACCAGCGTCCCGTCCAGGTCGAAGACGACCCCGCGGATCGCGGAGGTCACTTGGCGCGCTCGATGTACTCCAGCGTCCTGGTGTCGACCCGGATGCGCTCTCCCGTGTCGATGAACGGGGGCACCTGCACGGTCAGGCCGGTCTCCAGCTTCGCCGGCTTGTTCTTGTTGCTGACGGTGGCGCCCTTGAGCTTCGGCTCGGTCTCCACGACCTCCAGCTCGACGGTGAGAGGGGGCTCCACCCCGACCGGATTGCCCTCGTAGAGCTCGACCTGGACCTTGAGGTTCGGGATCAGGAAGAGCACCGTGTCGCCGAGCTGCTCCTTGGTGAAGACCATCTGCTCGAAGGTCTCGTTGTTCATGAAGTGATAGCCGCTGGAGTCGTCGTAGAGGAACTCCATCTCCTGGCGGTCCATCATGGCCTTCTCGATGTTGTCGCTGGACCGGAAGCGGACGTCGTGCTGGGTCCCGGTGGAGAGCCGCCGCAGCTTCGTCTGGACCATCCCCCGCCCCTTGCCGGGCGTGACGTGGTCCATCGCCATGACCTTGTAGAGCTCCCCCTCGTGGAGGATGACCATCCCGGTGCGGATCTGTGTGGCGGGGAAACCCACGGCAACCTCCAGGCCTCCGTCCGGAGGCGACGTTTTTCTCGAGGAGACGATGGTAGCGGTGCCGCCCCGGCGCGTCAAACCGCCGGCCCGAGAGGCCCTACTAGTCGAACTCCTCCGGCGGCAGGACGAGGCGATCCACCGGCGCGCCGCCCTCCAGGTGGCGTTCGAGGATGGCGTCCACGTCGGCGGCCTGGACGCCCCGGTACCAGACGTCGTCGGGATAGACGGCCAGCACCGGCCCCTGGGAGCAGTTGTCCAGACAGGAGGTCCGCACCACCCGCACCCGGTCGCGCAGGCCGCGGTCCCGGATCGCCTCCTGGAAGCGATCCCGGACCGCGTCGGCGCCGTTGCGCAGGCACGATCCCTTCGGGCTCTCGGCGGGACGCTCGTTGACGCACAGGAAGATGTAGCACGGACGCTTCGCCACGGATGGACTCCTCCTCAGAGCGGACGGCCCTCGAAGGCCGAGGCCTTTTCCCGGAACGCGTCGGGAACGGGCTCCGGCCGGCCCGCCGCGTAGTCGTACCACACCTGGACGCTCTCCGCCTCGAGGACGAGCCTGCCGGAAGCCCGCTCCACGGCCCGGTAGGCCATCCGGAAGCTCTTGCCGCCGATGGAAGCGACGCGGACCCCCAGTTCCAGGGTCTCTCCCGCCAGCAGCGGCGAGCGGAAGTCGCAGCAGGTGCGGGCCAGGATGATGGAGACCTCCCGGTAGGAGCGCAGCCCCACGGCCTCCCGGAACCAGGCCGCGCGGGCCTCCTCCAGGTAGGTCAGGTAGACGGCGTTGTTCACATGGCCCATGCCGTCCGTGTCCCGGAAGCGGGCCTGCATCGTCGCCACCAGCCGGAAGTCGTCCCGAAGCGCCACACCGCCCTCCCCCGCCGGGCCGCCCCCGGCCGGAAAGCCGCATTGTAGCAGGCCCCGGGAGCGCCGCCCCGGCCCGCCGGCCCCGTGGCCGGGGGGGCTGCCGTGTGCTACCATCCGGCGTCCGGAAGTGCCCCAAACCCCAACGGAGGAACCCGATGCCCACCGCCACCCGCATCGCGCCCGAGGACGCCATCGACGTCATCCGGCGCCATATGATCGCCGACGGATTCGACCTCGTGGTCGATCTGGAGCGCAGCCACGGCAGCTACCTCGTCGACGCCCGCTCCGGGAAGGAATACCTGGATTTCTTCACGTTCATCGCTTCCAACGCCCTGGGGATGAACCACCCCAAGCTCACGGAGCCCTCGTTCCTGCAGCGCCTCGGTCGGGTGTCGGTGAACAAGCCCTCGAACTCGGACATCTACACGATCGAGATGGCGGAGTTCGTCGATACCCTCTCCCGCCACGCCATGCCGGAGGGCATGCCGCACCTCTTCCTGGTGGAGGGCGGCGCGGTGGCGGTCGAGAACGCCCTGAAGGCCGCGTTCGACTGGAAGATCCGCCGCAACCGCAGGAAGGGCATCCCCGGCGAGGTCGGCACCCGCGTGGTCCACTTCCGCGAGTGCTTCCACGGGCGGACCGGCTACACCATGTCGATGACGAACACGGACCCGGCGAAGACCGATCTCTACCCGAAGTTCGACTGGCCCCGGGTCGAGAACCCGAAGGTGCGCTTCCCACTGGAGGGGGCGAACCTGGAGGCGGTCCGCGAGGCGGAGTGCCGGGCCTCGGGCGAGATCGAGCAGGCGTTCAAGGACCACCCCGACGACATCGCGGCCATCCTCATCGAGCCGGTGCAGGGGGAGGGCGGCGACAACCACTTCCGCCCGGAGTTCTTCCGGGAGCTGCGCCGCCTGGCCGACGAGCACGACGCGCTGCTGATCTTCGACGAGGTGCAGACCGGCGTCGGGCTCACCGGCCGGTTCTGGGCGTGGGAGAACTTCGGCGTCCGGCCGGACATCATCGTCTTCGCGAAGAAGATGCAGGTCTGCGGCATCATCGCGTCGGAGCGCCTCGACGAGGAGCCGGACAACGTCTTCCGGGTGTCGAGCCGCATCAACTCGACCTGGGGCGGCAGCCTGACGGACTGCGTCCGGTCGACCCGCATCCTCGAGGTCATCGCCGAGGAGGGGCTGGTGGAGAACGCCGCGACGCAGGGCCGGCGGCTGCGCGAGGGGATGGAGTCGCTGCAGGCGGAGTTCCCGCGGCTCGTCTCGAATGCCCGCGGTCTCGGGCTGATGTGCGCCATCGACCTGCCCGACGGGAAGACCCGCGCCCGTCTCCTGCAGCAGACCTTCGCCGACGGGCTGTTCGTCCTGCCCAGCGGATCGGTCACGGTCCGCTGCCGGCCGCCGCTCCCGGTGACGCCGGACGAGATCGATCAGGGGATCGAGATGCTCCGGAAGGGGCTGCGCTCCCTGGCGTAGTCCCCCACACGCCGGCGGCCGGCGGCGGCCGGGAATTCCGGGCCGGGCCTCTCGGGGTCCGGCTCTTCCCGTCTGCGGACCTGCCGGCTGCCGGGCGTGGCCGTCCCGCCGGGGCGCCAGGCCAGCCCCAGCAGGAGGCCCACGTCGATGTCCGCGTTGTGCCCCAGCGCGTCCTCCGCCAGCGCCAGGTCCACCAACCAGTGGCGGCCCCCGGTGAAGCGCATCCCCAGGGCGACGATCCCGGAGGGGTCCGACAGCCCGTCCTGTCCCAGCGCCCGGTACGGGGAGGTGCTGTAGAGAAGCTGTCCCAGGAAGGCCGCCCGGCGCCCGAGCCCCTGCTCGTAGGCCGCGGTGGCAGTCCAGGTGTCCCGGATCGGCAGGCCGGGGATGGCCGCCAGTCCCCCCAGGGCGGCATAGCCGCAGCCCAGGGTGACCCGGGCGCGGCCGCGCCTCCAGTCCGCGGTGACGGAGGCGCCCAGATCGAGGTCTCCGGATCCGACGAGGTTCCTCTCGTTCCCCGTGGGCAGTTCCAGCAGGGCGGCGGCGACCAGCGACCAGCGCTCCCCCCGCACGGGGATCGGGACGCGCGCCGACAGGCCGACGTCGCCGACCTCGGTGGCCGGCAGCGTCTCCTCGGTCAGGACCAGGTCCCCCTGCTGGGTGATCAGCACCAGCAGGCCGGCGTTCACCGGCGCCTGGTCCCGCCCGGCGTCGGAGATCCCGGTGGCGTCGTGGAAGCGGGAGATACCCGTATCGAGCCAACCGCCGGAGTGGCTGACCACCGGGACCTGCGCCCCGAGCTCCCATCCTCCCGGCAGACCGATGGCCCAGCTCAGGTCCAGCCGCGTGGTCTCCGCGTCGAAGTAGTAGAGGTTCTTCCCGGTGCTGGCGTGGACGGCGTCCATGTAGGTCAGCACGTCCTGCTCCGACGGGTCGGGGGGGAGCGCCACGATGATCCCCCGGGTGTACTGGAGGGTGTTCGTGTGGAACACGTTCGCTTCCCAGCGGGAGTGCCCGGGCGGCGGCACCTCGCCGCCGGTGAAGGTCGGCCAGAGGAACGGCACCTTGCCGGGGAGCTGCGGCCGCAGCGCGAACACTCCGGCAGCGCGCTCCGCGGGGCCGTCCATCGCGTTCGCGATCGGCGGCAGGAGGAGGAGGAGCACCAGGCTTCCCGAGGCCACGGCTGCGGTTCGGCGTCGCATCACGGCGCGGGGATTATGGGGCGGCGGGAGCCGCGCGGCAAGCCGGTCGCCCGAGACCGCTCGATGGGATAGAATATCCCTCCACCCGAGGTCTCGTCCTGATGGAACACCAATCCCCCTCCGTCACGCTCCGGAACTGTTTTCGCACCCCGTACGCGTCGGCCATCGCCGCCGCCCGGACGTGCTATTCCCCCCGGGTCGTGGGCGCCGAGGAGGTCAGCGACCGGCAGCTGCGGACCATCGGCTCGCTGACCTTCGACGCCGGACACCACACCGTCTACCAGCACGCGCACTTCGAGTTCGGCCTCGAGCGGATCTCCCGTCAGTTCGTGTGGGGATTCCTGCACGCGTACCCTTTCTACAACTCCGAGCAGAGCAGCCAGCGCTACGTCCGCCTCGACGAGATCCGGGCCCACGTGCCGCCCCTATCCGGGGAACCCCTGTCGATCTACCGGTCCGCCCTGGAGAGGGCCTGGGGCTACTACCGGGAGCTGTCGGCGCTGCTGGCGGAGGACACGAACGCCATCCTCGCCGAGCTGCGCCACCTGAGCCCCCATAGCCGCCCGGAGAAGCGGCGGAAGGTCCGCAAGGAGGCCGAGAAGAAGGCGATCGAGATCGCGCGCTACGTGATCCCCGTCGCCGCCCACACCTCGATGGTCCACACCATCTCCGGCGTGACGCTGCACCGGCTGCGCCGCCTGATGCACACCGGGGACACCCCCCGGGAGACCGCGGCGGTGGTCTCGCAGATGGTGGACCGCGTCCGCGAGGTCGATCCCGACTTCTTCGACCGCATCGGCGAGCCGCCGCTGGAGCCCGGCAGCGCCCCGGAGGCCCGGCAGCCGGAGGCGGCGGAGCCGGGCCGCTTCCGGGCCTGGTTCGACGAGCGCCTCGGCGGCCGGACGTCGCGGCTGATCGCCCATGATCCCGACGCGGAGCGCCACGTGGCCGACGCCTACCGGCTGGCCATGGGGCTCGCCCCCGGGGACGTGAGCGATGACGAGGCGCTGTCCCGCATCCTGGATCCGGCGAAGAACCCCTACCGCCTGGACCGGATGAACCTGTCGTTCCACACGGCCCTGGGACGGCCCCTTCACCACGCCCGCTACACGTTCCTGAAGAAGCTGAGCCACACCGCCGATTCCCAGGAGCAGCGCCACCGGATGCTGCCCGGCTCCCGGCCCTTGCTGACCCGTACCGACAGCCGGGAGCCCGACTACGTCACGCCACAGCTGATCCGCGGCAATCCCCGGGCGCGGTCCATCTTCGATCGCGCCATGGCCGAGGCCTGGGAGGCGAAGAACGCCCTCCTCGACCGGGGGGTCTCCCACGAGGACGCGCTCTACCTGCTGCCCAACGCGGCCGCGCTCCGCTTCGTGGAGTCGGGGGACCTGCTGTTCTTCATCCACAAGTGGGTGATGCGCACCTGCTTCAACGCCCAGGAGGAGATCTTCCGGTCCGCCATGGAGGAGCTGGAGCAGGTCCGGGTCCTGCACCCCCGCCTCCTGCAGCGGGTCGGGCCTCCCTGCGTCGTCCGGCACAAGCTCGCCCGCCCCGTGTGCACCGAGGGAGACCACTTCTGCGGCGTTCCGGTCTGGCTGGACTTTCCCGCGGTCCGGCGGCCTCTCTGAGGCATCCGCCGGGCGCGGGCGGCACAGGACACGAATCAAGTGGAGAGACCGATGCTCGACGACCCCCGATCGCTCTGGAAGCGCTACCGAGACCACCTGTTCGACGATGCCGGCCTGGGGCTCCGCCTCGACGTCAGCCGCATGCCCTTCGACGAGGAGTTCCTGGACCGGATGGCATCCCCCATGGCGGCAGCGTTCCGCGACATGGAGGCCCTCGAGGGAGGCGCCATCGCGAACCCCGACGAGGGCCGGCAGGTCGGGCACTACTGGCTGCGGGATCCGGACCGGGCGCCGGACCCCGGCATCCGCCGGGCGATCCGGGACCAGGTGGCCGCCGTGCACGCCTTCGCCGCCCGGGTCCACGACGGCAGCCTGGCACCGCCGGAGGGCGGGCGCTTCCGCAACCTGCTGTCCATCGGCATCGGCGGCTCCGCCCTCGGGCCCCAGCTGCTCGCCGACGCCCTCGGGGAGCCCCGCGACCCGATGCGGGCCTTCTTCCTCGACAACACGGATCCCGACGGGTTCGACCGGGTGTTCCGCCAGATCGGCGCCGGGGAGGCGGGGCTGTCCGGCACGCTGGTCGTCGTGATCTCGAAGTCCGGCGGGACGGTGGAGACCCGCAACGGCATGCTCGAGGCGACGCACGCCCTCCGCCAGGCGGGCCTCGATCTGCCGCCGAGGGCGGTGGCGGTTACCGGCGAGGACAGCGCCCTGGACCGCCGCGCCGCCTCGGAGGGCTGGCTGGCCCGCTTTCCGATGTGGGACTGGGTCGGGGGACGGACGTCGGTGACCTCCGCGGTGGGGCTCGTCCCGGCGCGGCTGCTGGGCTTCGACGTGGACGGTCTCCTCGCCGGGGCGCGGGCCTGCGACGAGGCCACCCGGGTCCAGGACCTGCGCCGGAACCCCGCGGCGCTCCTGGCGCTGATGTGGCACCACGCCGGAGGCGGCCACGGCGCCCGGGACATGGTGATCCTCCCCTACCGGGATCGGCTGCTGCTGTTCAGCCGCTACCTGCAGCAGCTGGTCATGGAATCCCTCGGCAAGGAGAAGGACCTCGAGGGCCGGGTCGTGCACCAGGGGATTGCGGTCTACGGCAACAAGGGGTCCACGGACCAGCACGCCTACGTCCAGCAGCTCCGGGACGGCCTGGACAACTTCTTCGTGACCTTCGTGGACGTGCTGCAGGCCCGGGACGGCGCCTCCCCAGAGGTGGAACCGCAGGTGACCTCGGGAGACTACCTGCACGGCTTCCTCCTCGGGACCCGGGAGGCGCTGCGGGAGCGCGGCCGCGGCTCCATCACCCTCACCGTGCGCCATGGCGACGCCCGGGACCTGGGGGTGCTGATCGCCCTCTACGAGCGCGCCGTGGGACTCTACGCGTCGCTCGTCGGCATCAACGCCTATCACCAGCCCGGGGTGGAGGCCGGCAAGAAGGCCGCCGGCGCCGTCATCGATCTCCAGCGCCAGCTCCTCCGGGCACTGGAGGAGCACGGTCCGGGGGACGCGGCGGCCCTGGCCGCGGCGGCGGGGGTGCCGGAGCGCGTCGAGACCGCCTGGCACGTGCTGGAGCGCCTCGCCGCCGACCCGGCGCGGGGGATCCGGCGCCGGGCCGGCGCCCGTCCCTGGGAGACGGTCTTCTCCCTGGAGGGCTAGCGTCAGCCGAGGGCGGCCAGGACGTCCCGGGCGAGGGCCGGCAGGGAGGGGTCCCGGGCCCCCATGACGACGACCCGGTCCCCCTCCCGGGCGCTCCCGGCCAGGCGCGCGGCGAGCCCCGGGTCCCGCGGCTCCGCGACGGCATCCACGCCGCGCGCCTGCAGGTCCGCGACGTAGTCGGCCTCCGTCACACGCCGCTCGACGGTGCCCCCGGCGAAGTAGACGGGCAGGAGATAGAGGCGATCCTCCGGGCCCAGGTGCGCCGCGAACGCCTCCACGAGCCCGGCCCGGTGCATGCGCGCGGGGCCGAACCCGTGCAGCTGGAACGCCACGTGCAGCCGCCCCGGAACCCCGCGCAGCGCGTCCAGCGCGGCCGCGACCTTGTCCGGGTTGTGGGCGAAGTCGTCGATCACCTCGACCCCGCGGCGCTCGCCGACGCGCTCCATGCGCCGCGACAGGCCCGGGAACCGCGACAGCGCCTCGGCGGCCGCGGCGTCCGGCACTCCCAGATGGCGGCTCGCGGCCAGGGCCGCCAGGGCGTTGCGGACGTTGAACCGCCCGGGCAGCGGAAGCCGGAAGTCCGTCCCGCCGACGCGGAACGTCGTCACCCAGCGCCCGGTCTCGATCGCCTCGGCCCGCGGGTCGGCCCCCGGCGATACCCCGAAGCGGGCGCGCGGCACCCCCGCCTCCAGCCCGCCGGCCTCGGCGTCCTCGAACGGGACGACCAGCGCGCCGCGGACCGACGCCGCGAAGGTGCGGAACATGGTCCGTAGCTCCGGCAGCGGCCGGTGGTCCGCGGTGAGGTTGGTCACCACGCCGACCTCCGGCCGGTAGCGCACCAGGGATCCGTCGCTCTCGTCGGCCTCGGCCACCACCAGCCCCGGGGATCCCGCCCACGCCGCCGGGCCGGGGGCCGCACCCGGCCGGTCCTCCCCCGGCGGCGGGGCGACCAGCGGGGCCCCCCCGAGAAAGGTCGGCTCGCGGCCCGCGGACCGCAGGATCCAGGCCACCATGGCGGTGACCGTGGACTTGCCGCTGGTGCCGGCGATGGCGATCCCCCGTCCCCCGTGGAGGATCGCCGCGAGCACCTCGGAGCGATGCCGGATCGGCAGCCCCGCGGCCCGGGCCGCCCGGAGCTCCGGCACGTCCGCCTCCACCGCACCGCTGGCGACCACCTCCGGGTACCGGTCCGCCAGGCCGCTCCCGTCCTGCGGGAACAGGCGGACGCCATGGTCCCGCAGCCACCGGAACAGTTCCGGGTTGCCCCCGCGGTCGTGCTCGCGGTCGGAGCCGCTCACCGTCGCGCCCCGGAACGCCAGGACGGCGGCGAGGGAGCTCATCCCGGCGCCGCCGATGCCGATGAGATGCACCCGCCGCGGCGTCACGGGGCCGCCTCCAGGGCGCGCAGCATCTCCCGGGCCGCCGGCTGCGCGGGGTTGGCCGCGAGGGAGGCGCGCAGCGCCTCCGCGGCCCTCGCCGGATCCCCGAGGTCCCGGTGGACCAGCGCCAGCGTGTTCAGCAGGCGCGGGTCGTCCCCGGCGGGACCGGCCTCCAGCGCGTCGCGGGCCTCCTCGAGCCGGCCCGCCCGGGCCAGGGTCGTGCCCAGGCCCACCGTGGCGGCGATGTCCCGGGGGTCCAGGGCCAGGGCCTCCCGGAAGGCCGCCAGGGCCCCGTCCACGTCCCCCGACCGCCCCAGGACCACGCCCAGGTTGACCCGGGTGCCCGCGTGCTCGGGCGCGAGCGCCGCGGCCTCCTCGAGCAGGTCCCGCGCCGCCCGGACCTCCCCGCGCCCGTCCAGGAGCAGCGCGAGCCAGTTGCGCGCCAGGATCGATTCCGGACGGGCCTGCAGCCCCTCGCGCAGCCGGGACTCCATGCGGCCCGCCGGGTGGGCCCCGGCGCGGGTCTCCTCGAACAGGCCGGCGAGGGCCTCCCGGTGGCCCGGCTGCAGGTCCAGCGCCGTCTCGAAGGCCTCCACGGCGGTGGCGCCCTCCCCGGCGCCGGCCCGCAGGATCCCGGTGGCCGCCCACAGGTCCGCGCTGTCGGGGCGGGCCGCCAGGGCCGCCCGCAGGGCACGGGTCGTGGCGGGGTCCCCCGTCCCTGCCGCCGCGGCACCCGCCCAGCGGAGGAACACCGCCGGGTCGGCCGCCTCCTCGCCGTCCAGCTCGATGGCCCGCGCGAGGTGCGCGGTGGACCGGTCCCGGCGTCCGAGCCGCTCCTCCACCTCGGAGAGGGCCAGCCAGGCGGGCACGTAGTCGGGAGAGCGGTCCAGGGCGCGCACCAGGGCGGCCCGGGCCTCGTCCGGGCGATCGGTCTGGAGGAGGCGGGAGGCCAGGTTCACCTCCGCCGCCACGCTGCGCCCGCCGACCGCGCGCGCCCCGGCGCCCGAGAGGTAGCCCAGGGCCTGCAGCTCCTCGATCCGGGCCCGGTCGGCGGGGGTGCTGGTGCGGGCCGCCGCCGTCTCCCTCCGGCTCACCCGGTCGCGCCAGCTGTCGATGGACGGCGGCGGCACCACCTCCCGCAGCGCCGCGGCGACGGGGCTGCCCTCCAGGTTGCGGGCGAGGGGAAGCTGCAACAGCGCCAGGACCGTCGGCGCGACGTCCAGCAGGTCCGCCGGGGGCAGCGTCCCCGGCCGCACCGCCGGTCCCGCCAGCACCAGGATGCCCTCCCGCCGGTGCCAGCGCCCCGGCTTTCCCGTCACGTCGGGCGCGACGTGGAGCGGGCGCCGGCTGCCGGTGAGGAACCCGTGGTCCGAGAGCAGAACGAGCTCCGTCTCCCCGTCGAGCGCGGCCAGCAGCTCCCCCAGGAGCCGGTCCTGGAGCTCGTAGGCCGCCGCGACGGCCCCGCCGAAGGGTCCGCGCTCCTCCGCCGGGCAGGAGGGCAGCGCCGGGGGCATGCAGTCGGCGAAGCGGTGCGAGACCTGGTCGATGAGCGAGAAGTACGCCATCAGGAGATCCGGCTGCCCGGCCTCGATCGCCTGCAGGAGGGCCGCCTGGTAGCTGAGCGCCGCGCCGACGACACGCCGCAGGTCGTGAAGGGCGGGGCTGCCCGCCGGCGCGCCCGCCGCCGCGCCCAGGAGATCGGGGGGGACCTCGTCCGACGGGATCGGCTTCAGGCGTGCGGCGAGCTCCGGCGGCAGGACCGCATCGCTGGTCGCGTGGACCGCGCCGCGCTCCAGGATCGTGTAGGCGTAGCGATCCGAGATCATGAAGCCGGGCAGTTCCTCCGCGGGATGGGTGGCCCACCACCCCACAACGCCCACGCGCCGCCCCGAGACCGCCGCCATCTCCCAGAGCGCCGGGACCTGGCGCGCATCGGCCCCGATGGGTCGCGGGGTCCCGCCGTCCGGCGACGGCTCGAGGAAGTCGAGCACCCCATGCACCTCGGGAGGCCGCCCGGTGGCCACGGTGGTCCAGAGCAGGGGCGAGAGCGTGGGGGTCATCGACCGCAGGTCCCCGTGGGCACCCCGGTCCATCAAGGCCGCGAGGTGCGGCAGGCGACCTGCATCCAGGAGCGGCCCGGCGACCTCCCAGTCCGCTCCATCCCAGCCGATGACCGCCACCCGGCGACCGGGTGGCGCCTCCTCCGCCGGCGGCTTCGGGGTTCCGCCGCAGCCGGTGAGAGCGGCGGCCGCGAGAACGAGGGCGGGGAGCCTGCGAGGAAGCGGGGGGATCATGGCGCTCGACGGGCGCCGCCGGCCGGGCGGCGCGGAAGGGCGGGAGCACGGGCCCCGCGGCGGGGCACGGAGAATCCTAGCACAGGGTCGGGATCCGACCGCGACGACATGCGCTTGTCGCCCGAAATTCCTTGCTTGACAAGGGATTTCATCGTATATGCGTTACCATGCTCCGAACCGCCATGATCCTGCTGCTGGCGCTCCCGACCGCCGGCGCCGCCGCGGCCCCCGAGCCGGCCACCGCCCGGCTGGAGGCGATGCTGGCGGAGATGCACCAGGACTATCATCGCTACATCCGCGAGGTGCGGCCCGCGCAGGCGGCCGTGGCCAACGTGCATTTCGGCCTGGTGCGACCGGGGGGCACCGACCCCCGCCACCCGGCGGACGCGCCCCGGCCCGGGCACCGCCGGCGCTACGACCTGATCGTCTTCGGAGCGGATCCCGGGCCCGGCGACGGGGAGGCCTGGGCGCGCCTTCTCCTCGACCACGAGTACTTCCATGCCCGGCACCTCTCCCACGCGGCGGGCCTGCCCCACCCCACCTTCGACAGCCGCCGGGCCCAGCGGCACCTCTACGAGGCGGTGGCCTGGGGATACAGCCTGGAGCGGGCCGCCGACGGCACCTACGGCGGCCTGCCGGCCTCCCGCCGCGAGGAGGTCCTCGATCGGTACCGGAGGCACCGGCGGGCCTTCCGGAACTACGTCACGCAGCGCGAGCCGCGGGCCTGGGATTACTACGGCCAGTTCCTCCCGGAGCGGTAGCGCGGCCTCCCGTCCGGATCGACTAGTTCACCGGGTTCGCCAGCACCGCGGCGATCAGGTTGCGCATCGTCTCCAGATCGAAGGGCTTCTGCAGGAACCGGTTCCCGCAGCGGTGCAGGAACTCACGGGTCTCCTGGCTGGCCACGTCTCCGGTGCTGAAGATGATCCGCTGCGCCAGGTCCGGGTGGATCTCCCGCACGCGCTCGTAGAGCGCCTCGCCGCTCATCCCGGGCATCTTGAGGTCCGAGATGATGACATCGTAACGGCTGTCCCGGATCTTGCGCAGCGCCACCCGCCCGTTTCCGGCCGTGTCGACCCGATGTCCGTCCAGACGAAGTGCCTGGTGGAGGACGTCCACGATGGAGGCCTCGTCGTCGATGACCAGGATCGTCCCGGGGCGCGCCTCGCCGCCGGCAGCCGGCCGCGGGGCCATACCCTCGGCGATGTCGTCCCGGTCGACTCCCGGAGGGGGATCGAGGATGGGAAGCTCCACGGTGAACGTGGTCCCCTGGCCCGCCACGCTGGTCGCATGGATGCGGCCCCGGTGCTCCTGGATGATCCCGTAGCAGATGGACAGCCCCAGGCCCGTGCCCTGGCCCACCTCCTTGGTGGTGAAGAAGGGGTCGAAGATCTTCGTCAGGTTCTCCTGCGAGATGCCGCAGCCGTTGTCGCTGATCCGGATGACGAT
>JASFRI010000028.1:0-19436 GCA_050115015.1 Acidobacteriota bacterium | reverse complement strand
GCCGTCGACGTGCTGGAGGAGCTGCCGGGCTTCCGGGACCGCCCGGCGCCGGATGCCGCGGCCGCCCCGGAACCCCTCGACCTCCCGGAGGAGGAGGCACGGGTCCTGGGGCATCTGGAGCCCGGAGCCCCGCAGCCGGTGGACGCCCTCGCCCGGCTCGCCGGGGTCCCGATCGGCGCCCTCCTGGATGCCCTGGTGTCGCTCGAGGTGCGCCGTCTGGTACGCTCCCTGCCGGGGGGGCGCTACGTGCGCCCCTCCCGGAGATCGTAAGCCGTTAAATTTTAGATAGTTACAAGACACAAGGAGACTTCCCGGCCGCCGCCGGAGGCGGTGGACGCGGTTGCAGGGTCCCCGGGCCGACACTATAGTTGGCCACCGCAGCAGGCCCCGGCTGCGGTGCCGCATCCAGGGGCAGAGGAAAAACGTGGCCAAGTCGCTCGTCGTCGTCGAGTCCCCCGCCAAGGCGCGGACCATCAACAAGTACCTGGGGAAGGAGTACGCGGTCAAGGCGTCCCTGGGCCATGTCAAGGATCTGCCCAAGAGCAAGCTCGGCGTGGACGAGGAGGACGGCTTCAAGCCGACGATCGTCGTCCTGCCGGGCAAGAAGAAGGTGCTCGAGGAGCTGAAGAAGGCCGCCAAGAGCGCCGACCGCATCTTCCTGGCGACGGACCCCGACCGCGAGGGGGAGGCGATCGGTGCGCACCTGGCCGAGGAGCTCGGGGGCAACGGCAAGGAGGTGTTCCGGGTCCTCCTCGAGGAGATCACGAAGCGGGGCGTCCTGAAGGCCTTCGAGAACCCCGGTGCCATCGACGCGAAGAAGGTCGACGCCCAGATGGCCCGCCGCATCCTCGATCGGCTCATGGGCTACAAGATCAGCCCGCTGCTGTGGGACAAGGTCCGGCGAGGTCTGTCCGCGGGGCGGGTGCAATCCGTGGCCCTGCGCATCATCTGCGAGCGCGAGAGGGAGCGGGACGCGTTCCAGTCCGAGGAGTACTGGACCCTGCCCGCCCTGCTGGAGGGGGAGACACCACCGCCCTTCGAGGCGCGGCTGCACCATATCGACGGCGAGAAGGCCAAGGTGGGCGACGCGGAGACCGCGGAGCGCATCAAGGCCGACCTCGAGAAGGCGGCGTTCCGCGTCGCGAAGATCGAGGCGAAGGAGAAGCGGCGGCATCCGGTGGCGCCTTTCATCACCTCCAAGCTGCAGCAGGACGCATCCCGCCGGCTGGGGTTCTCCGTCAAGAAGACGATGATGCTGGCCCAGCGGCTCTACGAGGGCAAGGACCTCGGCGACGCCGGGACGGTCGGTCTGATCACCTACATGCGGACCGACTCCTCGCGGGTGGCTCCCGAGGCCATCGACGCCGTGCGGGATCTCATCAAGGAAAAGTACGGGCCGGATTACCTCCCGGCGAAGCCCCGCACGTACAAATCCCGGAAGTCGGCGCAGGAGGCCCATGAGGCCATCCGTCCGACCTCCATGGAGCTGTCCCCCGAGTCCGTCAAGAAGTACCTGACGAAGGACGAGCTGAACCTCTACACCCTGATCTGGACCCGCTTCATCGCCTCGCAGATGGAGTCGGCGGTGTTCGACACCACCACCGCCGACATCGAGGCGGACCGCTACACGTACCGTGCCGCCGGCTCGGTGACGAAGTTCCCGGGGTTCCTCGCCGTTTACGAGGATCGCCCCGCTTCCAGGGAGAACGGCGACGCCAACGGTGACAAGAAGGGTGAGGAGCCCGCGGCGGACGGGTCCCTTCCGCCCCTGACCGAGGGGATGGCCCTGAAGCTCCACAAGGTGGAGCCCCAGCAGCATTTCACCCAGCCCCCCGCCCGCTACAGCGAGGCATCCCTGGTGAAGGAGCTGGAGGAGAACGGCATCGGCCGGCCCAGCACCTACGCCACGATCCTCGCCACGCTCACGACCCGCGAGTACTGCGAGAAGGAGAAGGGACGGTTCGTCCCCACGGAGCTCGGGAAGCTGGTGACCGAGCTGCTGGTAAAGAGCTTCGGGGATCTCATCGATGCCGACTACACGGCGAAGATGGAGGATCAGCTCGACGAGATCGAGGGCGGGAAGCTCGACTGGGTGCAGGCCCTGCAGGACTTCCACAAGAAGTTCACGAAGGACCTCAGCCGGGCGAAGAAGGAGATGCGCAACGTCAAGGCGGAGGAGATCCCCACGGATCAGACCTGCAGCAAGTGCGGCAAGCCGATGGTCAAGAAGTGGGGACGCTACGGACAGTTCCTCGCCTGCTCCGGATACCCCGACTGCCGGAATACCTCGGACCTCGCGGCCGACGGTAACGGCAACGGCGAGGCGCCGGAGATCGACGCGAAGTGCGAGAAGTGCGGCAAGGACATGGTCGTCCGCCGCGGACGCTACGGGCAGTTCCTCGCCTGCTCCGGGTATCCCGACTGCAAGACCACGCGAAAGCTGCAGGTGGACGAGAGCGGAAAGATGAGCGCCGTCGAGGAGAAGGTCCTCGACGAGAAGTGCCCGAAGTGCGACAGCAACCTGGCGATCAAGCAGGGGCGCTTCGGCCCGTTCACGGCCTGCTCGACCTACCCGAACTGCCGCTACATCAAGCTGAAGGAGACCGGCGTCCGCTGCCCCAAGGACGGCGGCATGATCGTCGAACGGAAGTCGCGTCGCGGGAAGGTGTTCTACGGCTGTGACCGGTACCCGGACTGCGATTTCGTGCTCTGGTATCACCCCGTCGACCGCTCCTGTCCGAGCTGCAAGGCAGGACCGATGGTCGAGAAGACCACGAAGCGCGACGGACACGTGATCTTCTGCGCCGACAAGGAGTGCGGCTACAAGGAGAGCGCGGAGGAACCCGCTGCCGCCAAGGCATCCGGCTGACCTCCGAATCCCACAAGTCCTTTATCGTCAATCACCCACGCCGATTTTTCCCTTGACACGCCCGAGCGTTCTTGGGTAGCCTTCGGCACCGATGGCGCGGCGTGGCGTCTCGCTTGCGGCCCGGACACCCATCCGAGGCCCTTCCCACCCGGCAAGGACCCTGCCGGGGTGCACCCCCTCACCCAGGGCAAGGAGGCCGTATGACCCGCGTGACTAGGATGCTGACGATCCTGGTGGTTTGCCTGGCGCTTTCCCCCACGATCTGGGCCGACAGCCGGGGGAACCTCAATTTCGTGTTCGCCGGCCGTGCGTACGAGGACAACGACACCTGGGATCCCGTCGATACCCAGTTCGCCTGGGGGGTCGACTTCGACTTCGGGCTCCCCCACTGGCCGGTGAACTGGGCGTTCCAGTTCAACGGCGCCAGCCAGGACAAGAACATCGCGGTGGGAAGCGTCCTGGTCCCCTACGAGCTGCAGGTCCTCGAGTTCAGCACCGGAGTGGTGAAGTACTGGGGCAAGGTGACCCGTCCGTACATCGGCGGGGGCATCTCGCTGGTGAACGTGGACACCACGTCGCTGGTCACGGCCCCGGGCACCTCGGTGGACGATACGACCATCGGCGGTTACGTGGACCTCGGGATCATCTGGCGGATCGGCAAGCTGTTCAACATCGGCGTCGACATCCGCGGGATGTACGCCGACGTCGAGCTGAACACGAACGACACGAGCGCGACCTACGGCCAGGCGGGTCTCGTGCTGGGCTGGGGCTGGTAGGGTCAGCTCTCGCAGTCCAGCTCCCAGAACCCTCCGGTCAGGCCGAGGCGGCGGAACAGCGCCGCGGTCTCGTCGGGGTCCCTGCGGCGCCAGGTGGGCTCGAGGCGGTCCCCGTACCAGGACCGCGCCAGCTCCCAGGCGGTCTCCAGCGTCAGCGTGGCGCCGACGTCGTGCCCCTCGGACCGGCACCATCGAGCCGCGTGCTCTTCCGACCGGAAGAAACGGATCGTGGCTCAGGTGAAGAAGATGTCCTCCCACCAGCGGGCCGCGGGGACCAGGAAGTGGACCACCTCCCCGGCCCCCCGCGGGATGCCGTCGCGCACCTCGATGCGGATCGGCTCCCCGCAGTCGCCGCAGGTATCCCGCAGCGCGGCGTCGAGCCGCAGCAGGGCGGGAATCCCCAGGGCGTCCCAGGCGCACGGGGCCTGCCAGGCCCGATGACCGGCCTCCACCCGCAGGCCGCCGGCCGCCGCGAACGGCTGTGCCATCCGGATGGACGTCCCGCCGGGCTCGAGGACCAGGGCCCGGGCCTCACCGAGCCGGCGTAGCGACCCGCGGATCTCGTCCAGGGGGAGGTTCAGCTGGTCGGCGAGATCGGCGGCGCTCGGCACGCCCTCGCCGCTGACGAACTCCTCGTACACCTGCCGCCGGACGATGGAGTCCTGCGCTGTGATCGGGTCCACCATGCCATGCCCCCGCCGTGGGGCCGGATCATAACGAGGGCCCGATCGCCCCGCAAGGCCCCGGACGCGCCCTGGAACGGCCGGGGGGGGTCTGGTAGACTGCGGCCGTCTCTGGAGGATCCCCGTGCATCGTCCCCCGCGCGCTCTGCGCCGTCCGTTTGCGATCGTCGCCGCCGCCCTGGCGCTGTGGGGAGCCGCCGGCCCCGCCAACGCCCAGTCCATCCCCGACACGTTCGACAGGGTGCGCGACGCCGTCGTGCTGGTGGAGACCCGCCAGCAGGAGCTGGCCCCCCAGGGCCCGGGCCAGATGCTCACGGTCGACGGTATCGGATCGGGTGTGCTGGTGGACCGGCTCGGGATCATCCTGACCGCCGCGCACGTCATCCAGGCGGCGGAGGCGATCGAGGTCACCTTCCGGAACGGCGACAAGTACAACGCGACGGTCATGGCCTCGGAGCCGAATGCCGACGTCGCCGCCCTCAAGCTCGAGAAGCCGATCGCCGGCGCCACGGTGGCGAAGCTGGGCGACTCGGATCAGGTGAGGGTGGGCGAGGAGATCTTCATCGTGGGCGCCCCCCTGGGGATCACCTACTCGCTCAGCGTCGGGCACATCGGCGCCCGCAGACAGGCGGATCAGGTCTGGGGCGGTCTGTCCGCCGCCGAGATCTTCCAGACCGACGCCGTGATCAACAGGGGGAACTCGGGCGGCCCGATGTTCAACCTGAAGGGAGAGGTCATCGGGATCGTCAGCAACATGGTCTCGGGCACCGGAGGCTGGGAGGGC
The DNA here is from genome assembly GCA_050115015.1 of Acidobacteriota bacterium. Taxonomy (GTDB): domain Bacteria; phylum Acidobacteriota; class Polarisedimenticolia; order CBDVAL01; family CBDVAL01; genus JASFRI01. The sequence continues at coordinate 14,324 of JASFRI010000028.1, read as the reverse complement.
CTGGGGTTCGTGGTCACCTCGAACGTGGCGCGGCAGCTCGTGCTCGAGCAGCGCACCATGTGGACCGGCATGGAGGGCTTCCTGCTGCAGGGAAAGCTGGCCAAGGCGTTCAATCTCCCGCAGTCCCACGGCATCCTCGTGCAGCGGGTGGCCCCGGACTCGCCGGCCTCGCGCATCGGCTTGAAGGCCGGTGTGGTGCGGGCGTCCATCGACGAGCGGGAGATCATCCTGGGGGGGGACATCATCCTGAAGGTGCTGGGGATGGAGGTGAAGCCGGAGAACCAGAAGCGGATTCGCTCCATGCTGGCCAGCCTCGTGCCCGGGGAGCGGGTCACCGTCACCGTCCTGCGTGGCGGCGAGGTCGTGGAGCTGCAGTCGGTGATGCCGACCTCCTGAGGAACGAGACGATGAGCCGACCGCGCGTGTTGCTCGCCGACGACCACAAGATCGTCCTGGAGGGGCTGCGCAGCCTCCTGGAGCCCCAGTTCGACCTGGTCGGCACAGCGAAGGACGGCCGCGAGTTGCTCGAGGCCGCGGTGAAGCTGGACCCCGACGTCATCGTGGTGGACATCTCGATGCCGCTGCTGAACGGCATCGAGGCCATCCGCAAGCTCAAGAAGGACGGGTGCCGCGCCCGGGTGATCTTCCTGACGATGCACGCGGACGTGACGTATGCGATCCGGGCCTTCGAGGCCGGCGCCTCCGGGTTCGTGCTGAAGCACTCCGCCTCCACCGAGCTCGTCGAGGCGATCCGGGAGGCGCTGGAAGGGCGCAGCTACCTCACCTCGATCATCCCCAGGGAGGCCGTGTTCCGGGATGGCTCGGAACCGCGGTCGGGCCAGGTCGATCTCACGCCGCGCCAGCGGGAGGTGCTGCAGCTCGTGGCGGAAGGGCGCTCCGCCCGCGAGATCGCCGGGATCCTCAAGATCTCCCCGCGCACCGTGGAGTTTCACAAGTACCGGATGATGGAGGAGCTCCAGGTGCAGACCAACGCGGAGCTCATCCAGTACGCCATCAAGCACGGCATCGCCTCGCTGTGAGGACTGCCGGGGGTTTCCTCATGATCGCGAAACGACGGATGACGCTGCTCCTCCTGTCGGGGGCCCTCCTCGTCTCACCGGTCCTCGGCTCGCCGATCTCCGAGGTCTTCAAGAGCGTGAGGGACTCCGTGGTGGTCCTGGAGACCTCGGAGCGCGCGATGGGCGGGCGCCGCGGCCAGCGCGAGCTCGTCCAGGTGGGCAACCTCGGGTCCGGCGTGCTGATCGACGAGCGTGGGCACATCCTGACCGCGGCCCACGTGGTCCAGACCGCCGAGGAGATCCGGGTGCACTTCGCCGACGGCACCGAACGGTCGGGCTCGGTCTGGGCCTCGGCCCCGGAGGCGGACCTCGCCGTCGTGAAGCTGGACGAGGCTCCCGTGGGAGCCATCGTCGCAAGGCTGGGAGATTCCGATCGGACCGAGGTCGGCGACGAGGTCTTCATCGTGGGCGCCCCCCTCGGGATCAGCTACACCCTGACCGTCGGCCACATCAGCGCCCGGCGCCGGATCAACGAGCTCTGGGGCGGGTTCTCCCGGGCGGAGATGTTCCAGACCGACGCCGCGATCCATCACGGCAACTCCGGTGGGCCCATGTTCAACCTCCAGGGTGAGGTGATCGGGATCGTCAGCAGCGTGATCTCGCAGTCCGGCGGCTACGAGGGCCTCGGCTTCGTGGTCACCTCCAACATGGCCCGGCAGCTCGTGCTCGAGGGCCACGCGGTCTGGACCGGGATCGAGGGCTACCTCCTCGAGGGTCCCATGGCCGCGATCCTCAACCTGCCGCAGCCGCTGGGGATGCTCATCCAGCGCGTCGCGGCGGGCTCGCCGGCAGCCCGTCTCGGCCTCCGCGGCGGAACGATCCCCATGTGGATCGACGGAGAGGAGATCCTGATCGGCGGCGACGTCATCCTGGCCGTGGAGGGGATCACGGCCGAGGACGAGGAGTCGTTCGGGCGCATCGTGGAGCTGGTCCGGTCGCTCGAGCCGGGCCAGGAGATCAGCGTGACGGTGCTCCGTGACGGCCAGACCACCGGGCTGAAGGGCTCCTTCCTCGAGGGAGAGGTACCTCAAAGGTAGGGCGAGAACAGCCAGGCCAGGGAGTCACGCACGCGGACGGGAAGCGCGCGCCCGTCGACCTCCTCGATGGTCACCTCGCGGGACCGCCCCCGTATCTCCTCGACGTTCCGCCAGAGATCCGTCGCCAGTCCCGGATCGAACACCTCCAGGGCGAGCTCGAAGTTCAGCCGCAGGCTCCTCGGATCGATGTTCGCGGAGCCGAGGACCACGTAGGCGTCGTCCACCAGGAAGAGCTTGGTGTGCGCGAAGGGCGGCGGCTGGTAGTAGATGCGCACGCCGCGCAGCAGCAGGTCCCACAGCATGTTGCGGCTGGCCCAGTGCACCACGGGCAGGTTGTTGCGGGCGGGGAGGATCACGGACACGTCGACCCCGCGCAGGGCCGCGGCGCGCAGGGCGGCGCGGAGCTCCCGCGAGGGAATAAAGTACGGCGTCACGATCGCCAGACGGCGCCGGGCCGAGGAGACCGCACCGTCCAGGACCGACGCCAGCTTGTCGAGATCCTCGTTGGGCCCGTCGACGATGGTTCTGCAGATCGCTCCCCCCTGGGCTCCGGTGGGGGAGACGGCGGGCACGAGAACCTCCCCCGTGCAGAACGCCCAGTCGTCGAGGAAGACCTGTTCCATCTGGGCGACGATGGGACCCCGCACGCGGAAGTGCAGGTCGGAGACGCGCCCGGGCCCGGCACGGTCCACCAGGTGGCGGCCTCCCAGGTTCATGCCGCCGGTGAAGCCCACTTCCTCGTCGGCGATCAGCAGCTTGCGGTGATTGCGGAGGTTGACATGCAGGGCCGGTGGCATCAGCCGCGGCGGCAGGAAGCGCGCCACCGGCACGCCGGCCCGCTCCAGGAGGCGTCCGGCGCGCGGCCAGGAGTAGAGCTCCCCCACCCCGTCGAGGAGGACGCGGACCTCGACGCCCCGTCCGGCGGCGGCGGCCAGCGCGTCGACGAAGTCCCGTCCGACGGGGTCCGTCTCGAAGAGGTAGGTGGCCAGGAACAGGCGTCGCCGCGCCGCCTGGATCGCCTCGAGCATGGGAGGGTAGGCCCCCTCGCCGTTGCGCAGGGCCTCCACCCGGTTTCCGGTGAGCAGGGGGCGCGAGGTGACCGCGTCGGCGATCCGTACCAGCGGGCGGTACTCCTCCGGGACGGCGGCCGCCGGCGCCGGCGTCCCCGGTGCAGCGGTGCGCTCGGGGGCGTCCTCATGGTACTGCCGGGCCCGGGTCTGGATGCGGTTGATGCCGAACAGGACGTAGAGGATCGGACCCGCGAGGGGAAACAGCAGGCAGACGGCGATCCAGCCGAGGGCGGCCTGGGAGTCCCGCTTGTGGAGAAGCGCGTGCAGGGCCGTGGACGCCGCGGCGATCGCCACGATCGCCGTGCCGCCCCAGCGGAGCGCGTTCCACCAAGTCGCGGTCATGGTCTACCCGGAGGCTCAGGATTCGATCGGCTTACCCAGGTAACGCACACCGATGGTCACCGCACCGAGCCCCACCAGGTTCGAGATCCAGGGGGAGATCCCGAATCCCGTGGGCACGCTCCCCAGGAGCATCGCGACGGTCGCGGCGAACAGCGCGTACGGAAGCTGCGTCCGGACGTGATCCACGTGGTCGCACGCCGACGCCATGGAGGAGAGGATCGTTGTATCGGAGATGGGACTGCAGTGATCCCCGAAGATCGCCCCGGCCAGGACCGAGGCCACCGAGGCCACCAGGACCTGGTGCAGCGCGCCCCCGGTCCACCCGGCCGCTCCAGCAACGCCGAACGCCGTGGGGACCGCCAGCGGCACCAGGATGCTCATGGTGCTCCAGGAGCTACCGGTGGAGAACGCGATGACCGCCGCGAAGACGAAGATGAGCAGGGGGAGGAGCCGCGGGCTCAGGTTCCCCGACAGGGCATGGACCAGGTAGCCCGCGGTGTCCAGGTCCCGGCAGACCGCCCCGATGGCCCAGGCCAGCGCCAGGATCACGAAGGCGAGGTGCATGGTCTTCATGCCCTCCACCCAGGAGCGGATCGACTCCTCGACCTTCAGGATCCCCTGGACCCGGGTCAGGAGCACCGCCACGAGGCAGCCGGTGGCGGCGCCGTAGAGCAGGGCCCGGAAGGAGTCCCCCGCCGCGAACACGGTCCCGAAACCCCGGAGACCCAGATCCCAGAAGCCCGTGGCGGCGAGCGGATCCCCCGCCTCGGCCAGCGCGCCCCGCCCCAGCAGGAACTGGGCGGTGAACGTCACCGCGAGCACGCACACCACCGGCAGGACGGCGTTGACCCAGCGCTTCGGGGCGCCTTCCTCCGGATTGAGGTCGGGATGGTCGAAGCTGGACAGCGGCGCGGCCGAGGCGGCGGTCAGCGCGCCGCCCGCGGCCCGGCGCTCCGCCCGGAGCATCGGGCCGAAGTCCCGCCCCGTCACGGCGATCAGGAGGACGGTCGCCAGCGCGAGGATCGGGTAGAACGAATAGGGGATCGACTGGAGGAACACCCAGTAGGCATCGTCGCCGGTTCCCAGGGCCTCCAGCGAGTCGCCGATCAGCGACACCTCGAAGCCGATCCACGTGGAGACGAGGGCGAGGCTGGCGACCGGTGCCGCGGTGGAGTCCACGATGTACGCCAGCTTCTCGCGGGAGATCCGTAGGCGATCGGTGATCGGACGCATGGTGTTGCCGACGACCAGGGTATTCGCATAGTCGTCGAAGAAGATCACCAGACCGAGCACCCAGGTGAAGAACTGGCCGCGGCGGCGCTCGGTGGCCCGCCTCGAGACCACCTCCACGAGGCCGGCGGTTCCCCCCGACCTCGAGAGGATCCCCACCATGCCCCCCAGGAGCATGGAGAAGACCAGGATGTACAGGTGGTCCCGGTCGAACAGCTCCCCCATGACGTAGCGGTCCAGCAGGGCCAGGAAGCCCCCGAAGGGGCTACCCGTCACGAGCCAGGCCCCGGCCCAGACCCCCGCCGCCAGGGCCGGGACCACCTGCCGCAGGAACAGGGCCAGCAGGATCGCCAGCGCCGGGGGCACCAGCGTGAGCACGCCAGGGATCGCCCGCAGGTCGAAGGCGGCGGGCATGGCGTAGGCCGCCGGCAGATGGATGGTGTAGGCCTCGGTCCCGGACACCGGGGCGATGGGGAGGACCAGGGTCTCGTCCCCCGTCAGGACCCCGGCGGCCAGGAGATCCCCGGACGGTCCCCGCACCTCGACCTCCAGGTCCGGCCAGGGAAGGGGGGAGGTAGCCTGGATCGCCAGGTCGAGCTCCACCCCGGCGACCCCCACCAGCGGAGCCTCGACGGCGATCGGCGGCGGGCCCGGCAGGAGCCCGTGGGGATCCGTCGGCAGATCGCCGGCTTCGGGCAGATCCTGCCCCCGACCGGGCGTCGCGGAGGCGAGGGCCAGAACCAGGAGGAACAGGAGTCGAGCCACGGCGCGGTATGCTAGCACGAACCGCCGGCGCGGGATGCGCCGTGCGGCTTCCCCGGTGACGCGGAGCCTGCGGCCGGGCTATAATCCCGTCCCGGAGATCATGCGAGCCCACCCACCCCGACGCCGGTTCCTCTCCGCCCTCCTCCTGGCGCTGCCGCTCTGCGTACCGGCGGAGGCCCGGACCGAGGACGCGTCCGACGTCCGCATCCTGCTCGAGGACGGCCGCACCGAGAAGGCGGCGCGCCTGGCGGAGGACCTCCTGGAACAGGCGGGCCCGGCCGCGGCTCCGGAGCTGCGCTACCTGCGCTTCAAGGCCTACGTCCTGGACCTCAGCCCGGGCCACGAGGATCTGTTCCGCAAGCTGACCAAGGGGGAGGACGAGCCGATGGAGGTCTACGAGACCCACCTGGATGAGCTCGAGGAAGCGGTGCGATCAGAGGGGGCGGCGGCGCTGGGTGTCCTGGTCGACGGCCTCGCGGCCGGCGACAGCCTGGACCGGCTGCTGATCCTCGGGATCCTCCGTGACATGGCCCCCTCCGACCTGGACTGGCTGGCGCCGGCGGGGACCGCGGGCGCCAGCCCGGTGGCGGCGGCCCGGGGGGCGACGCTGGGCGCACTGGAGGACTGCGCCCTCCGGGAGGACGAGACCGGCGGAAAACCCCCGTACGCCCTGGAGGATCAGCGGGAGCGGGAACCGTTCGTGGAGACCCTCTACGCCGCGGACTCGGGACTGGAGTTCCTGGCCGTGGTCGACGCGGACGCCTGGGCGGAGGCCGCCGCCTTCGCCCTCGAGTGCCGCACCCTCGCCGGGGAGGTGCTGGCGGATCGCGCCCGCCTCCGGGAGTACGGGGCGAAGTTGCGGGGCCCCCTCCGGGAACGGCTGGAGGCGTCGGGACGCCCGGCGGCCCGCCTCGAGGCGGTGGAGTGGCTCGGCCGCCTCGGCACCTGCGACGACCTGGCGCCGCTTCGATCCGCGGCCGGCCGGGAGGAGGCCCTGGCCGAGGCGGTCGCGAAGAGCGTCGATCGGATCGTCCGTCGGCAGGGCTGCCCGGATTGAGCCACCTGCCGGAGCTCATCGAAGGGTACCTGGACCACCTCCGGTACCAGCGAAACATGTCGGCGGCGACGGTCCGCGCGTACGGTTCCGACCTCACCGCCTTCGCGGAGTTCCTGCGGGACTCCGGGCTCCCGACGGCACCCGACCGGGTGGACCCGCTGGCGGTGCGAGCGTGGCTGGCGAAGCAGCACCGGGACGGCCAGGAACGCTCGTCGGTGGCCCGCCGGGTCTCCGCGCTGCGCTCCTTCTTCCGTCATCTCGTCCGGGAGGGGGTGGTGGCCGACAACCCGCTCGACCGCGTCGTGACCCCCCGCGTGCGACGCCGGCTGCCGAGACACCTGAACGTCGACGAGGTCGCGATCCTGGTCGCGTCTCCGGATGCGTCCAAGCCCATCGGCCTCCGGGACCGGGCCCTCCTGGAGCTGCTCTACGCGACGGGGCTCCGGGTGTCCGAGCTGTGCTCCCTGGACCTGGAGGACCTCGACCTGCACGAGCTGGTTCTGCGGGTGGTGGGAAAGGGGAGCGTGGAGCGGATGGTCCCCTTCGGGAGCCGGGCGGCCGAGGCGCTGCGGGCCTATCTGGCGTCGCGGCACCGGCTGCAGCGCCGGGGAGGCGGCGATCCCGACGCCCTGTTCGTCAACTACCGGGGCGGTCGGCTGAGCTCGCGCTCGGTCCGGCGGACCCTGGAGCAGACCATCCGGCGGTGCGCCATCAAGCACCGCATCTCTCCCCACGGCCTGCGCCACTCCTTTGCCACCCACCTGCTGGACGCCGGCGCCGATCTCCGCTCCATCCAGGAGCTGCTGGGACACGCCTCGCTCTCCACGACGCAGCGGTACACTCACGTCACCACGGAGCGCCTGCGGGAGGTCTACCGCAAGGCCCATCCACGGGGCTGATCGGGACCCCGCGAGACGGACGTCCGGGAGCCACCGGTGAGGGACCGGCCATGAGCGACCTGATGGAGACCGCGGTAGAGGCGGCGAGGATCGGGGGAAGGATCCTGCTGGAGGGACGGCGGCGGCGCCCCGCCACGGTGCAGGACAAGGGCAGCAACGACTTCGTGACGGACGTGGATCGCCGGTCCGAGGAGGCGATCGTCGAGTACATCCGCGGCCGCCATCCGGACCACTCCATCGTGGCGGAGGAGGGAGCGGACTGGGAGGGCAGCTCCGGCTATCGCTGGCTCGTCGATCCGCTGGACGGCACGACGAACTACATCCACGACTACCCTTGCTTCGCGGTCTCGGTGGGAGTCTGGCGGGGCCGGGAGGGGATCGCCGGGGCGGTGCTGGATCCTCTCCGGGAGGAGCTGTTCCACGCGGAGCGGGGCTCCGGGGCGTGGCTCGGGGAGCGCCGCATCCACGTGAGCGGGGCCTCCGGGCTGGCGGGCTCGCTCCTGGTCACGGGCTTCCCCTTCCGCGAGATCGACCGCCTGGACGCGTACCTGCGCTCGTTTCGCGAGCTCTTCCGGCGCTCCGCGGGCATCCGTCGCGACGGCTCCGCGGCCCTGGATCTGTGCTCGGTCGCCTGTGGACGGCTGGACGGGTTCTGGGAGCTGGGCCTCTCCCCCTGGGATCTGGCGGCGGGCATCGTCATCGTGAACGAGGCGGGGGGCACGGTGACGGATCACGAGGGAACGCCGGAGGTCCTGGAGAGGGGAAACGTGGTGGCGGCTCCGGCGGGACTGCACCGGGAGATGCTCGAGGTCCTGGAAGCGTCTTCGTAGCCTCTTCCGCCGGGGCGACGGGACCGCGGCTACGCCCCGGAATCGTCGTCCGGGGTCTCCTTGTAGGCGTACTTCAGGCAGTGCTTCATGAGCAGGAGGTTGGGTCCGTCATCCCGGTTCACCTTCACGCAAGCCCGGTCGTACCATTCGAGGGTGCCGCGGATGATCTCGCCGTCGGTGAGCACGAACACCATGGGCGTCTTCGAGCTCATCTGCTTCAGGTAGTAGAAGCTCTCGGCGTTGGTCTGCTCGGGGGGCGCCTGCTTTCGCCAGGAAGCACGGGCGGGCATGCGGTCCTTGATCTCGGACAGGTTCGGCCGGATCAGCCGCCGGTTGGCAGGGGTATCGGACTTCGACTTGGGCTTGTTCACGCCCTCGGGAGCCTTCTTGGCCATGGATCGGGGCCCTGTGATGATCGTGTGGAATCGAGAGTCAGGATCTGTCGCGAGTCTAGCAACCGCAACCGCCGGCGTCAAGAGCAGAGGTTCGGCTCCCCGTAGCGATCGATGGGGTATTTCTCCGCGTATTTGGGGAACACGCAGATCCAGTTGTCCTTCCACAGGCCGGTCAGGTAGTCGTCCAGTGCCTTCTGGTACTTCTGCCGCTTCAGGGCGATCTCGACGTCGGGAAGGACCGTCTCGAGATCGTCGCGATGGGCGTCGACCCGCTCCACGAGCTGCAGGACGAACACCGCCCGGGTGGTCTCCACGGGATCGCTGACCTGGCCGGGCTCCAGCGGCTTCAGCCCATCCAGGACCGCCGCCGACAGCTCGTCCACCGGCAGCCCTTCCAGCAGGCCCCCACGCTCCGCACTGGGTGCCTCCGAGTACTGCTCCACGAGATCCTCGAAGGCGTCGCCGGCAGCGGCCTTGGCGATCACCTCACGCGCGATCCCGAGCGCTTCCTCACGGGAATGATCGTCGAGGAGGATCGCGATCTCGCGGAACGTGTAGGTCGTGGGGTGGGCGAAGCGGTCCGGGTTTGCGTCGTAATAGGCCTGTGCCTCCTCGGGGCTCACGGAGATCGCCTGGCGCACCTCGATGTTGATCATGATGTCGGGCACGTTGTACTTGAGAAGCCCATCACGGAACTCCTCCTTGGTCATCCCCTGCCTCTTCAGGAGGTCGTAGAACTCCTCGTTCGTCTTGATGTTGTTCTGGGCCTTGATGCTGTCGACGTTCGACTCGTAGACCTGATCCATGTCGAGGCCTAGCCGCTTGGCCCGCTGGAATAGCAGCATGGAATTGATCATGTCCACGAGCAGCATCTTCCGGTTCTCCGCGACGGCCTTCTCCAGCTCCGCGCCGCTGAGATTGCTGAACAGCGCCTGCTGGATCTCCCGCTCCCGCTGTTCGACCTCGGTCTTCGTGATGATCTCGCCGTTCACGTTCGCGACGATCTCCTCGATGATCTCCGCGGAAGCAGGGAATGCGCCGAGCAGCGCCATCGCGACGCCGATCCTCCAGGCCCTCATGCGGACCCCTCCTCGACGTAGCGGAAGGGCAGGTTCTCGGGATGCAGGCGCACGCCGAGCCGGCCCTTGAGGTCCGCCAGCAGTCGCGTCATGGCTCCGGCCCCCTTCTCCTGCTGGAGGAGGCTCCGGATCTCCGGTCGGGCTTCCTCCAGCGGCAGGCTCCGCGCCTCGTGAACCCCCTCGACGAGGAAGATCCAGAAATAGCCCGCCGCCTCGATCACCGGACTGATCCCGCCGGGCTTGACCTCCTGCAGCACCGACGCCACCTCGCCGGGCAGGGCATCCACGGCGTAGGTCAGGCTGCGGCCGCGATCCGGAGAGGTCGACTGCTCCCCGGCGATGGCCGCGAACCGTTCGGGCTCCTGGATCACACTGCCGTGGACCTCCGCCGCGGTGGCCGCATCGGCCAGCAGGATCTGCCGGACGTCGAGGTGCGCGGACTGGTGGAACTCATCGGCGTGCTCACGGTAATAGCTCTCCTCCTCCTCGGGCGTCACCGGTGCGGTCTCCTCGAGGACGAGGCGCATGAGCTGCTGCACCTGGAGGGTGGTCCGGATCTCCTCCCGGCGATCTGCGTCCGGATCGCCGCCGAGGTCGGCCAGGGCCCGGTCGACCCGACCCTCCTGGACGTGGATCCCCCGGCGGTTCGCCTCCTCCAGGAGGACCCGCTTCTCCACGAACTGGTCCAGCAGCCGGCTCTTGACCACGTCGGAAAAGTCCCCGTCGGACGCGTAGCGCTCCAGGACCGGCTGGAACTCGCCGAGGGGGATGGGGCGTCCGGCGATCTCGGCGATGGGGAGGCTCTCGTCGGGCGGTCCGGAGCATCCGGCGTGCGCGACGAGGGCCAGACCGGCCACGACGGGCAGGAGGGTGAGACTGCTTGACCGATGGGCCATCATGGGTTGCCGTCGCTGGGGGCAAGGTAGCACATCAACGAAGCCCCTTCAACAGCTCGGCAGCGGCCTCGAGCCGCTCGAGCGGGCCGCCCTCGTGGCGGACGCGCAGGACGCCGGCGGCGGTCAACGAGGCGTCCGGGCGCGCCCCCAGGAGATGGACCAGCCGATCGGGGTCCACGGTCGAATCCTGCTCGAACTTGATCTGGATCGATCCCTCGGCATGGTCCACCGAGCGGACCCGGAGTTCCTGCGCCAGGAGACGGACCGAGGCCAGGCGGAACAGGTTGTCCCCCTGCGGGGGTAGATGGCCGAAGCGATCCTGCATCTCCTCCCGCACCCCGGCGAGGCCCGCCTCGTCCTCGGCACCGGCGATCCGCTTGTAGAACATCAGGCGCTGGTTCGACTCCTCGATGAAGCTCTCGGGGATACGGATGTCCACGCCGAGGTTGACCGCCGTCCGCACCTCCTCCCGGTGCTCCTCGCCCGCCATCTCGCGGACCGCCCGCTCGAGCATCTGGACATAGAGCTCGAAGCCGATCGCCGCGATATGTCCGTGCTGCTGGGCGCCGAGGAGATTCCCCGCCCCGCGGAGCTCCAGGTCCAGCGCAGCGATCCGGAAGCCGGAGCCGAGATCGCTGAACTCCTGCAGGGCCGCCAGGCGCCGGCGGGCCAGAGGGTGCTGCACGCCGCCGCTGGGGACGAGGAGGTAGGCGTAGGCCTTGCGGTCCGAGCGGCCGATCCGGCCGCGCAGCTGGTAGAGCTGCGCCAGGCCGAACCGGTCGGCCCGGTTGACCAGGAGGGTGTTCACCCGCGGCATGTCGAGACCGTTCTCGATGATCGTCGTGCTGACGAGGACGTTGAACTCGTTGCGCAGGAAGGCCAGCATGGTGCTCTCCAGGGCGCCCTCGGACATCTGGCCGTGGGCCACCACCGGCCGGCACTCGGGGACGAGGCGCTGCACCAGGTTGGCCATGGAGTGGATCGATTCGATACGGTTGTGCACGAAGTAGACCTGCCCTTCCCGCTGGAGCTCCTGGCGGACGGCGGCGGTGATCACCGCCTCCCGGAACGGGACCAGGCTGGTCTGGATCGCCAGGCGGTTCTCGGGGGGCGTCTCGATCACCGACATGTCGCGGACCCCGGCGAGGGACATCTGCAGGGTCCGCGGGATCGGTGTGGCGGAGAGGCTCAGGACGTCGACGTTCGTCCGCAGCTTCTTCAGCCGCTCCTTGTGGGTGACGCCGAACCGCTGCTCCTCGTCCACCACCAGGAGGCCGAGGGCGTGGAACTTCACGTCCCGGGACAGGAGCCGGTGGGTCCCCACCAGGATGTCCACCTGTCCGGTGGACGTCGCCTCCAGGACCTTTTTCCGCTCCTTGCGCGGGACGAACCGGCTGACCATCTCGACCCGGACGGGGAAGGAGGCCATGCGCTCGCGGAAGGTCCGCAGGTGCTGGAACGCGAGCACGGTGGTGGGCGCGAGCACCGCGACCTGCTTGCCGTCCTGGACCGCCTTGAACGCCGCCCGCATGGCGACCTCGGTCTTGCCGAACCCGACGTCGCCGCAGAGGAGCCGGTCCATGGGACGCTCGCTCTCCATGTCGCCCTTGATCTCGGCGATGGCGGTCAGCTGGTCCGGCGTCTCGGTGTACTCGAAGGCGTCCTCCATCTCCCGCTGCCACTCCGTGTCGGGAGTGTACGCGTGGCCGCGGGCCGCCTTGCGCCGGGCGTAGAGCTCCAGCAGCTCGGAGGTCATGTCCCGGACCGCCTTGCCGACTTTCTTCCGGGTCTTCTGCCAGGCAGTGCCCCCGAGGCGGTCCAGCACCGGGGCTCCGCCCTTTACACCGCTGTACTTCTGAACGAGGTCGAGCCGATCCAGCGGAACGAATAAACGGTCACCGCCCTTGTAGGAGACGATCATCATCTCCACCTGCCCGTCGCCTACGCGCTGCATGCCCTCGAACCGGCCGATCCCGTGGTCGACGTGCACCACGAGGTCCCCCGGCTTCAGGTCACGGAAGTCCGAGGAGAAGGCCGCCAGCCGCGTCTTCCGCGCCGGGCGGTGCCGGATCTCCTCGCCGAAGATCTCGTGCTCCGTCAGGAGCAGCAGACCCCGCGATCGCAGCTCGAATCCCCCCTCGAGCGGCGAGTGCCCGAGGTAGATGCCGGGTCCGGGGTGCTCGTCCCCCGGGGCGTCCGCGTCGCGGAGGGGAACGTCGTAGCCGGCCAGGATCTCCCGGATGCGGTCCGCCCGCCCGGCCCCGCGCACGAGCAGGAGCGCCTGTCCCTGGCGGCGGGCCACCCGGCGCAGGTCCGTCGCCAGCTCCGGGAACCGCCCACGGTAGTTGCGGACCGGAGCGCTCGAAATCTGGATCACGTCCGCGGCGCTCTCCTCCGCGGCCAGCTCGGCGAGGCCCAGGGGGCTGGCAGCGAGGTGCTCCCTCAGGGGATCCACCGGGTTGCACAGCTCGTCGGGCGGCGGGAAGATCTGCTCCGAGGCCTCGTGCTCCGCCTCCCGGGAGGCCAGCGCGCCGTCGAGGGCGGCCCGGCTCAGGAAAGGCTCGTCGGCGACGAACACCGCCTCGCCGGCATGGTCCCAGAGGTCGAACCGCGCCGTGGCGACCAGCCCGGCGCAGGCCTCCATTCCGGGATAGGCGCCGCGGTCCCGCAGCGCCTCGGTGATCTCCGCGATCCGCCGGCGCGGCCCCGGCCGGCCCTCGATCCGCCGGGCGAGACCTTCACGCTGCTCCGCGGTCCAGCCGAACTCCCGGACGGGCGGGATCTGTAGCTGCGGCACGGCGTCGCTGGAGCGCTGGGTCTCGGGGTCGAACCGCCGGATCGACTCGACCTCGTCGCCGAGCAGCTCCAGCCGGCGCGGGTGGTCGTTCCCGGAGGGGTAGACGTCGATCACGCCTCCTCGCCGTGCGAACTCCCCGGCCTGCCCGACGAGATCGACGCGGGTGTAGCCGAGGGAGTCCAGCTTCCGGACCAGCTCCGCGGGATCGGGCCGGTCCCCCGGCCGGAGGACCACCGGCATCCGGGCGAAGTCGTCCGGGTGCGGCAGCGGGTCGAGCAAGGCCGCCGCCGGGGCCACCACCAGCGCCGGGTGGCGATCGTGCAGAGCCATCAGGGCGGCCACCCGCTCCGCCATGGCCTGGAAGTGCGGCGCCACGACGGTGTAGGGGGAGGCCCCCAGGTCGGGAAAGGGGAACACCCGGCCGGCGACCTCCGGCTGGACCAGGGCGGCCAAGGACCGGAGATGGTGCACGAGCGCCGCGGTGCGGGCCTCGTCGGGGGTCACCACGACGAACGGACGGCCGAGGTCCGCGTGGAGGTGGAGGAGGAAGAGGGCCTTCGCGCCCGGGACCACCCCCCCGAGGACCGCGCGGCGGCCGCGGTGCACGCGCTCGCGTGCCTCCGTGATCGCCGGCTCGGCGGAGATGGCCGCAAGGATCCGGCTTTTTGCGGCTCGGGTGGGATCGGATACCGACATGAACTCCCGTGTACGAGGACTGGCCGTAGGGGGCCCGGAGACACATATTCTACGCTGGCTTGTCGCCGGGGGGTACGAGGCCAACGTGTCGCCTTTTGCCACACCCGCCACGGTGCAGTTCTCCGCCGTGGACGCCCCCCGGAAGCGCCCGG
>JASFRI010000027.1:0-19634 GCA_050115015.1 Acidobacteriota bacterium | reverse complement strand
GGCTTCTCTGGGATTGTGCCCCCAGAACGAGATGAAGTCGCACAGCTCGATGTCCTCGTAACAGCCGGGGGGCGTATCGCTACCCAGCGACTTGATGTAGCCGGTGACGGCCGAGGTCATGCACATCCGGGCGTTGGCCTCCATCGTGTTGGAACCCACGACGCCCTTCATGAACTTGTTCTCGAGATATTGCCCCTCGAGGGTGAGCTGGCCGCTGCCGTAGAGGCCGACGGCGTTCCCACCGTGGCGCTTGATGATGGCGGCCACCTTCTCGGCGGCGAGCTTCGACGCCTCCTCGTATGTCGCCTCGCGCCACACCTCCGGATCGAACCGGCCCTTCGTTTCCGACACGTGGTCGGTCAGCGGGTCGCTCATGTCCTTGCGCACCAGACAGGTCGTCAGACGATCGACGTAGGTAGGCTCCCACGCGGTCAGACCCTTGATGCACTGGACGCCGGCGTTCACGGGACTCTGCTGATCGGGCACCATCCCGACGATCTTCCCGTCCTCCACCTGGATGCGGGTCGCACATCCGACACCGCAGTAGGGGCACTGGGCCGGAAGCTCCCGGCGACCCGGAACGGCCGCCACGGGGACGGCCTCGGCGAGCTCCTTGCCCCGCTCTCCCCTGCAGGCGGCGACGCCGGTCAGGGCCAGCGCCCCTCCGGCGGCGCCGGTCATCTGGATGAACTGTCGGCGACTGTGTCGACGCATGATCCCTCCCGGACCGGGTCTCAGCTCCCGGTCTGCCAGCTCCGAATGTAGGCAACGATGTGGTTGATCTCCTCGGGCTCCAGCTCCCCGAACCCGAATCCTCCGCGACCCCATGCCCGCATGGCGGTCCCCGGCCGGCCGCGCACGATGGTCGCCTGGAGGAAGCCGTCGCTGACGGCGTTGAGGAACTCTGGGTTGCGGAGCGCCGGGGCGGTGCGTCCCGCCCCCTCCGCGCCGTGGCATCCCGAGCAATAGCTCCCGAACAGCGCCTTCCCGACCGGCAGCTCCCCCTGTACGGTGCCGATGGCCGGGAAGCCGCTCTCCTCCGAGGCGACCGACCGCAGGTACGCGATCACGTCGCCGATCTCCCGGCCCTCGAGCTCCACCAGCCCGCGCTCGCCGAAGGAGCGCATCGCCCGCCCGCTGCGCCCGAGGACGATGTTGCCCGCGATGAACCCGTCGGTGGCCGCCCGCAGGAACGCGGGGTTGCCGATCGCCGGGGCGATGCCTCCTCTCCCGGCGGGCCCGTGGCAGCTGACGCACATGGACTCGAAGAGCAGCCTCCCGTACGCCGGGGAACCGGAGGCCCGGTAGGCCTCCAGGGATTCCACCCCGAGCACCCGGCGGACCTTGCGGGTCATCTCGGCGGGTGAAGGCCGGTCTCCCGCCCGGTTCCGGAGCCAGGCGATCAGACCGCGGACCGTGCGCGCGTCGTAGTGCCGGTGGGCCGGCATGGCGGTGCCGGCACGGCCCTCGACGATCATCCGGTAGAGGTACTCGTCCCCCGCCGCGAAGGCGAGCTCGGGCGTGTTCAGGGAAGGACCGATGACGGTCCCCTGCGCCTCGGATCCATGGCAGGCGGCGCAGTCGTTGCGGAAGACGTGCCCGCCGTGCCGGGGGTCCGGTCGCGCGTCCCGGACCGCCGCGAAGGTGGGCCCACGGGGAAGCCCCTCCGCGAGCCACCCCAGGATGGCGTCGAGCTCCTCGTCCCGGAGCCCGGCCCCGGACGGGCCCCACGCCGGCATGAACCGGCCCGGACGGCCGTGCTCGACGGTGTAGCGCATGGCCGAGGGCGAGAGCACGGCACGGGTGGCCGGGTTGCGGAGGTCCGGCACGATGGTCCCCAGCGACGCCATCTGGCGCCCCCTGCCGTCGCTGCCGTGGCAGGCACTGCAGAACACCCCGTACATCTCCGCACCGTCCAGAGGAAAATCCCGGCGCTCCTGCAGCCGCGCCAGCACCGCGTCGCGCGGCAACGCCTCCATCGCGACGTCGGGCCGCCGCAGGGAGAGGATGAACGTGACGAGGGCGTCCTCGTCCGCCGGTTCCAGGCGGTAGGCCGGCATCGTCGATCCGGGGGCAACGAGGGCCGGGTCCCTGAGGTGCTCGCGGTGCCACGTCTCCAGGTCATGGGGCCCTTGAACACCGGAGAAATCGTAGTCACCCAGGGGCTTCGCCGCGGCGGCGTTCAGATCGACGCTGACGTCACCTCCGAGCCCACCGATCTTGTGGCATCCACGGCACCCGAGGCTGACCGCGATGGCCTTTCCCCGGATCAGCCGGGGGGCGCCGATCAGCGTGTCCAGGTAGGCCAGGAGGGCGTCGATCTCCCGATCGGAGAGATGACCGAACGACATCATCCGGGAACCCTCGACCATCGAGGCAGGCTCCCGCAGGTGCCGCACGTGCCACTCGCGATCGAACCCCTTCAGGGCCACACCGGAGAGATCGGGCCCGACCGTCCCGCCCTCGCCGTCCACGACGTGGCAGGCCTGGCATCCATGGAACTGGAAGAGGTACTCCCCCCGTTCAACCTGGGTCAGCGGCGGGATGGCGGCGGCATCCCCGTGGCACCCGCCACAGGAGGCCTCCAGGTGGGCGCCCGGGAGCATCGGGTCCTCCCAGTGGGCCACCTTGCCGTGCGCGGCCGCACCGGTCGTCGCCCTCCCCTGTCCCCGATGGCAGACGGTGCAACCCATCCGTGCCACGTCGTGCCCGACCTGCGGGTGCCGGCCGAAGAGGACACCGCCCCGCTCGAGCGGCCTCGCAGCGCCCATCCCCAGATGGCACGACGTGCACCGGTCGGTGATCCCCACCTCCGGCCGCCAGATCTGCTGCAGGGCGACCGGAATGCGGCTCTGCCCGACAGCCGCGGCGCGGTCGTTGTACTCCTCCTGGATCTCCCGCCATTCGGTGTTGTGCCACTTGAAGGGTGCCAGCGCGAGGACGAGAAGGAAGACGACCGTCAGGACCGCCAGGATCCGGAGGTTCCGGTAGAGCTCCGACGCCAGCGCCCGCTGCCGCATCTCACTCACGTCCCGTTTTCCTCCGCATCAGTAGAAGATCCCGTCGCGCCAGGGCAGCGTGAACGTCCACCCGGGGCCGCGGAAGAAGACACCCACGACGGTCAGGGTCACCGCGGAGGCCAGGAACCAGGTGAATACCCAGAAGGCGAGGCTGCGGGTCCCCAGCCAGTGGAGCCACGGCCGATCGGTGTCGCCGAACGCGGGCCATACCATGAACCCGCCGACGACCAGGGTCGGGCCGATGATCGGCCAGACGGGGTGCGCCCCGGAGAAGAAGAAGAAGGCGGTCAGAGCGGCGATCACGGCTAGCGTGCCCTGCAGCTTGCCCCGGCGGTTCGTCTCCCAAAAGGGGCCCCGCTGCAGGTTGATGTCGAAGTACGGGACCACCGCGAGCGCCAGGACCACGAGTCCGGGCAGGATGACCCCGCTGACCAGCGGCGGATAGTAGTGCAGCAGCTCCTGGAGTCCGAGGAAGTACCACGGGGCCTTGGCCGGGTTCGGGGTCTTCAGCGGGTTGGCGAGCTCCTCGAGCGGCGCGTCGAAGATCAGGGAGATGAGGACCAGCACCAGGCTTGCGCCGATCAGCGTGATGAGCTCCCGGACCACGAGGTGCGGAAAGCTCATGACCATCTCGTCCTCGTGGAGATCGACGGGAGGCCGCTCCTCCTCCTGCACCACCGCCACCCGGACCGGGAACTTCCGTGCATCGGCGGCGTGGAGCACCTCGAACTCCGTCGGCGTCATTCCGTTGCCTCCTTCGCGCCCCGATCCGCCGCCGGGGTTGCCGTCGGTGTCGGGGCCCCGGCCTGTTCCGATGGACGCACCTCGTGACGGCGCTCTCCGGATGGGACGTAAACGCCGCCGTCCTTACGCACCCGCCAGATGTGGACCGCGATCCCCAGAAACAGGACAAGAGGCAGGAAGACGCAGTGAAGGACGTAGAAGCGAACCAGCGTGTTCTCGTCGATCTGGTTCCCGCCGAGCAGCACGAAGGAGATCTCGGATCCCACCACGGGCACCGCACGGGCCATGTTGGTGCCCACCGTCACCGCCCAGTACGCGAGCTGGTCCCAGGGCAGCAGGTAACCCGTGTAGCTCATCAACACGGTGAGCAGAAGGAGCACCACGCCGATGACCCAGTTGAACTCCCGCGGGGGGCGGTAGGCGCCGGCAAAGAACACCCGCACCATGTGCAGGAACACGAGGGCCACCATGGTATGCGCCGACCATCGGTGCAGGTTGCGGAGGAACACACCGGCGGACACCACGAACTCGAGGTCCTTCATGTCCTCGTACGCCCGTGGGACCGAGGGATGGTAATAGAACATGAGGAGCATGCCGGTGATGGTCAGCACGAAGAACGCCACCGCCGTCAGGCCGCCGAGGTAGAAGGTCCTGGGGAACGCGATCGCCCGGACACGGACCTTCACGGGCTGGATGTGGAGGAAGAAGTTCGTGAAGACGGTCAGGGATCGGTTGCGGTTCGTGTCCGGGAATCCGTGGCGGATCACGGAACGCGCGACCCTGTTGTGGACCAGCAGGTCTCCCATCCGGCTCCAGAACCCTGCCGTGACGGCCCGCACGGTCAGGCCCTCAGGACGAAATCGTCGCCTACGGTGCGACGGGTGTCGACGATGAGCTCGCTATCGGCCAGACTCAGGTGCATCCTGCGCAGCGGTATGGGGGCCGGCCCCGCCTTGACCACGCCGTTTGGCGCGAACTTGCTGCCGTGGCAGGGACAGGCGATGGTCTCCTGGTCCGGTAGCCAGCGGGTCATGCAACCCAGATGCGTGCATTCCGCGCTGAGGGCGAAGAACCCCTCCTGCGTGTGGGCGACATAGAGCTTCTGCTCCGGCAGCACGAGGAGCGTTCCGATCGGGATATCCTCCGGCCGCCCGACGCGGAACCGGGTCGGCGGCTCGAACAGCACGTTCGGCTTCAGGTAGCGAACCGTGGTGAACACGGTGCCGAGGCCGGCGATCCCCAGGGAGACCCCGGTGATCTTCCCCAGCGCTTCCCGGCGGGACAGCTCCTCGCGAGGCGTCTCGGCCCGCAGATCGTCGGTCAGCCCCATGACATCCTCCTCGCCGTCAGATCCGGCTCTCGCACAGCGTCAAGAGGTCCATCTCGTCCTGCCGGTAGAAGCCCTGCATCGTGATGCACCCCACCGGGCAGCGTCTCGCGCACAGCCCGCAACGGATGCAGACGGTCTCGTCCTTCAGCAGCGCGGCACCCGGTTCGCCCGTGAGTCGGATCGGTGATCCGTCCGCGAGCCGCAGCTCGGCGCCGCGCGTTCCACCCTCCTCGGCACCGAGACGCCGGATGCTCACGAGGTCGATGCAGTCCTCGGGGCAGACGTCCACACAGCCCCCGCACTGGATGCACTCGCTGCCGCTCATGGACCGCGAGTCGAAGATCGTGTTCACCCAGCAGCGCAGGCAGCGGGCACCCTCCCGGCGGGCCTCCCCCGGCGAGTAGCCGACCTCGACCTCGACCCCGCCCTCGCGGCGCTCCACCTCGAGCATCGGGACCACTCCGCGGCGCAGCCGCTCGTAGTCGCCGACGGCGAAGGGGTGCTCGTAGCCGAAGGTGTCGAACCGCCGGAGGACGAGGTCCGGCGGCGCATCCCGGCGTCCCGTGAGGAAGGTGTCGATCGCGCGCGCGGCCCGGCGGCCGTCGGCGACCGCCTCGATGACGATTCGCGGCCCGAACGCTACATCGCCGCCCGCGTACACCCCCTCCCTCGACGTCGCCAGCGTCTCACGGTCGACGACGACGGTGCTCCTGGGAGAGATCTCCAGCCCGTGATCGTCGCCGAGGAGGGACAGGTCGGCGACCTGTCCTACGGCGAAGATGACGGTGTCGCAGGGCACCTCCCTCTCGCTCCCCGCCACGAACTCCGGCGCGAACCGTCCCCCCGGGTCGAAGACGCGGCTGCAGTCGATGGTCTGGAGGGCGCGCACGCGGCCGTTCTCGCCGAGGACCGCCTTCGGGCCGCGGCGATGAAGAAGGGAGATCCCCTCCCGCATGCCTTCCTCGATCTCCTCGAGATCGGCGGGCATCTCCTCGCGGGCCTCGAGGGAGATCATCGTGACGCGGCGACGGAAGGTCTTCGCGGCCATCACCGCCGCGTCGAGCATCAGGTTGTGGTGCGACTCACCGGGCTCGGAGGTCCCGCCGAAGCGGCGGGCGGTCCGCGCGACGTCGAAGGCGACGTTCCCGCCGCCGACGACGACGACGTTCGCGCCGAGCGGGAGGGGGTGCCCCAGGTTCGCGTTCACCAGGAAGTCGACCGCGGTGATGGTGCCCTCCAGGTCCATTCCGGCCAGGTTCAGGGACCGTCCGCGGCGACATCCCGGTGCCAGGAAGACGGCGTCGTGGTCCCGCCGGATCTGGTCGAAGGAGATGGCGCGGCCGATCTCGACCCCCATCCGGAACGTGACGCCGAGCCCCCGGATGAACTGGATCTCCTGCTCGATGAGGTTCCGGGGAAGCCGGTAATCGGGAATGCCGAGGCGCATCATGCCGCCAGCGACCGGGGCGGCATCGAAGATGGTGACTTCGTGACCCATCAGCGCGAGGTCGTGAGCACAGGCCATTCCGGCGGGACCCGCGCCGACCACCGCGACGTTACGCCCGCCGTCGGCGAGGCGCGGGCGGGGTTGCTCCACCGCCTGGAGGATCTCCGCCCGGGAGGCCCCGCTCTCCACGCCGAATCGCTCGGTGACGAAGCGTTTGAGCGCGCGTATGCTCACGGGCTCGTCGACGTGCTGCCGCCTGCAGGCGGCCTCGCAGGGATGGGCGCAGATCCGCCCGCAGATCGAGGCGAAGGGGTTCGGACGGCGGGCCAGGAGGTAAGCCTCCCGGTAGTGCCCCTGGGAGATGAGCGACACGTAGCCGCCGGCATGGGTCCCGACGGGGCAGGCGGAGCGGCACGGCAGGTTCGCGTCCAGCCACCGGCGGTTGACGGGCTTCATCCCCGGTTCCGGGTCCCAGGAGATTGCCGCTGGCGCTATTTTCATCATTGTGGTATTTTAATACCGAAATGAGTGAAAAAGTCAAGCACCGGGTCACGGAACCCTCATGAGCATAAAAAGTCTTGAGGGAGAGGAACTTACAGGACTCAGGTGGCCCGGAGGAATGGGCGGATGCGGGAGCAGGTGGGGCCTGACTGCGCTATCGTGAACCTGCCGACCGCCACGGGAGCGCGGCACCCGGCGGGTCGCCGGCAGACCAGGAGGAAGAACTTGGCCTGTGCCCTGAGAGTATCCGACGCCTCCTCGATGGCGATGCACGCCATGGCACTGCTGGCGCTGGAACCGGGGACCTCCCTCTCGACCCGGGCGATCGCCTCCTGCTTCGGGATCTCCGAGGCACATCTCTCGAAGGTCCTTCAGCGGCTGACCAAGGTCGGTCTGGTGCGGTCGGTGCGGGGACCGAAGGGCGGATTCTCGCTGGCCCGGAATCCGGAGAACATCACCCTCATGGAGGTATTCACCGCGATCGAGGGGCCCGTCGAGTCCAGCGGCTGCGTCTTCGGCGTCTCCCGCTGCGACGGGACGTCGTGCGTGCTGGGCTCCGTGATGGCCGACGCGAACCGGATGCTGCTGGATCACCTTGCCAGGACGGACCTGCGCACCGTCAGCGCCGTGTTCCTGGACGGGCGAATCAAGCTCCCCTTCGATCCGCCGTCGCGGTCCGCTCCCCTGGAAGCCGCGGGGCCCGACTGAGCCGCAGCCCGCCGACGACCTGGAACCCGGGGATTGAGGCCTCCGTTCCCGGCGTCCGGGGGCGGACAGATGTCCGGGACGGCCGGACACGTGTTCGCCCCGATGCGGTCTCTCCGGCCCGGAGGCGGCCCTTTGGAGGCGCTCCGGCCTGGCATCGACCTTGCTCTGAGCCTTCGCGACACCGGCGAGGAGCAAGACGATGGGATCAACGCCATTCCGGAGGACATTGAAGGTCGCGATGCTGGCGATCCTCCTCGCTGTCCCCGTGGTCCTGGAGGTGGCCGGCGGGAGCGAACCCGAGGTGGAGCGCCGGGGGATGCCACGGTTCCGGATGGCGCTGAACGCGGCGGTGGAGGTCGCAGGGGCAAGCCTTCGCGTGCGTCTCGCGCTGGGGGACGGCGAGCTCGCCTGGAGCTTCGCGGACCCGGAGGGCCACCGCAGCTCCTATCCGGGCAAGGGATGGGAGATCCCGGCCCTCCCGCGGCCGGGAACGTGGTTCCTGAGGCTGGAGAGCGGGCGCGCCCTCGGACGGTTCTGGATCGAGCGGGGCTAGCGTCTGCGGCGGATTACCGCTCCTTGACCAGCAGCATCGTCGTCGGATCCAGGGCCACCTTCATGTCCGACACGTCCGGGTTGTCGTGGTCCTTGAGCAGGCTGACGTGCACGGCACGGGTGTCGTGGGCCATCTGCAGGATGACGTCCACGTACGACTCCACAGAGACGAGCGGCTCCGGGATCCCCCGGTCGTTGGTCTCCGACTCCCGGTGGGTGACCGCCGACATCCAGAGCTCCGCCTCGCACTCCCGCGCCGCCTCGCGGAATCCCCGCATCGCCTCCGGCGTGGCCTCCTCGAAGTCGTAGCCGTCGATCACGATCGCCGACGGGCGGAAGTCGCCGTGCTCCCTGCCGAAGGCCAGGGCGCTCTTCAGCTTGTCCACGCTGAAGGAACCGTCCAGGTAGCAGTGGATCCGGCGGTTGCGCTCCATCTCCAGCCGGACCTTCCAGACGTTCTCCAGTTCGCGCTCGTGGGACAGGTCCTGGAAGATATCGTCGTAGTACCCCCGTACCTTGTCGCTGGAATGCTCCAGCGAGACGTGCAGGACCTTCCGGCCCCGCAGGAGGTCGTCCATGGCCACACCCACGAGAAAGGCGGTCTTCCCCACGCCGTGCCTGGCCAGGATGACCCCGACATTGCCGCGACCGAGGCCCCCGTGGATCGAGGCCTCCAGGACCCGTACCGGGCTCCTCTCGTTGAGCTCCTTGGGCTGCATCTTCCCTACCTCCTCGCCCCGCTCGGACGTGCCGTCACTTGCCGGCCGTGGGCTTCTGGTACTTCTTGATCAACTCCTCCGAGACCTCCGCCGGTACCGGGGCGTACTTCGAGAACTCCATGGTGTACTCCGCCTTCCCCTGTGTCGCGGAGCGCAGGTCCGTGGAATAGCCGAACATCTCCGCCAGCGGCACGTCGGCCTCGACGCGGACGAACCCCTCGGACTCGTTCGTTCCGATGATGATGCCGCGACGCTGCATCACCGTCCGGACGAACGCCCCCTGGAACTCGCCGGGGCCCTCGACCGACACCTTCATGATCGGCTCCAGGATCTGGGGCCTCGCCTTGAAGTAGGTCTCGTTGAAGGCCCCGCGGGCCGCGGCCTGAAAGGCGTTGTCCGAGGAGTCCACCGCATGGGTCGCCCCGTCGTTCAGGACGACGCGCAGGCCCGTCACCGGGAAGCCGATGAGCTTCCCCTTGGTCATGCTCGCCCGGAATCCCTTCTCCACCGCGGGGATGAACTCCTGGGCGATGACGCCGCCCCGGATCTCGTCGATGAACTCGAAATCGCCGCCCTCGTAGGGCTCGACGTAGCCGGCGATACGGCCGTACTGGCCGGAGCCGCCGGTCTGCTTCTTGTGGGTGTAGTTGAAGTCCGCCCGCTGGCTGATGGCCTCGCGGTAGGCCACCTGTGGCTGGCCGACCTCCACCTCCGCGCCGTATTCGCGTT
Organism: Acidobacteriota bacterium; assembly: GCA_050115015.1. Taxonomy (GTDB): domain Bacteria; phylum Acidobacteriota; class Polarisedimenticolia; order CBDVAL01; family CBDVAL01; genus JASFRI01. Next base: position 9,884 of record JASFRI010000027.1, on the reverse strand, counting down.
TCATCCGCTCGACGTACACGTCCAGGTGCAGCTCCCCCATGCCGGAGATGATCGTCTCGCTGGACTCGTCGTCGACGCGGGTCCGGAACGTCGGGTCCTCCTTGGTGAACCGGGCCAGCGCCTTCGCGAGGTTTCCCTCCGCCTTGCGATCCACCGGCTTGATGGAGAGATGGATGACCGGCTCGGGAACGTGGATCGACGTCATGGAAACGGCCCGGCGGTTCATCGTGAAGGTGTCCCCGGAGGCGCAGTCGATGCCGAACAAGGCAACGATGTCGCCGGCGCTGGCATTCTCGATCTCCTCCATCTCGTCGGCATGCATCCGGACGATCCGCCCGACGCGGATCTCACGCCCCATGCGGCTGTTGTAGATCGTGTCGCCCTTCTTCAGCGCCCCCTGGTAGATCCGGAGATAGGTGAGCTGTCCGAACCGGCCCTCCTCCAGCTTGAACGCCAGCGAGATGAGCGACTCGTCCGGGCTCGGGTTGACGGGGAACTCCTTCTCCTCGTCCTCGAGGTCCAGGGCGTGGTTCTGCACCTCGGTGGGGTTCGGGAGGAAACGCACCACCCCGTCCAGTAGCGGCTGCACGCCCTTGTTCTTGTAGGCCGAGCCCACGAAGACCGGCGTCAGCTCGTTGAGGATCACCCCCGTCCGGATCGCCCGGTAGAGCATCTCGGGGGTGGGCACGCCCTCCAGGGCCGCCTCCATGAGCTCGTCGTCGAACATCGATGCGGCGTCGATCAGCTCGTCGCGCTTCGACTCCGCAGCCTCCCGCATCGTCGCGGGGATCTCCTCGATGCGCAGCTTCTCCCCGCTCTCCCCGTCGAAGTAGACGGCCTTCATCTCGATGAGGTCCACCACCCCCTCGTGGTCCGCCTCCAGGCCGATGGGCAGCTGCATCAACACCGCATTCAGGTGCAGCTTGTCCTTGAGCTCCTCGGCGACCCGGTAGGGGTTGGCGCCGGAGCGGTCGCACTTGTTGACGAACGCCAGTCGGGGCACCCTGTAGCGGCGCATCTGGCGGTCCACGGTGATCGACTGGGACTGCACGCCCGCCACGGCGCACAGGACCAGCACCGCCCCGTCCAGGACCCGCAGGGAGCGCTCCACCTCGATGGTGAAGTCCACGTGGCCCGGGGTATCGATGATGTTGATGTGCTTCCCCGCCCACTGGCAGTAGGTGGCGGCGGACGCGATGGTGATCCCGCGCTCCCGCTCCAGCTCCATGGAGTCCATCTTGGCCCCCACGCCGTCCTTGCCCTTGACGTCGTGGATCTTGCGTATCCTCTGTGTATAGAAAAGGATGCGCTCGGTCAGCGTGGTCTTTCCGGAGTCGATGTGGGCGCTGATCCCGATGTTGCGGAGGTTCTTCAGATCGGCGGTCACGGCTTTCCTCGGGGGCCCGTCGGCCCGGGGCACCGGGAGAGGGGGGCACGTCGTACGCACCTTCCCGCCCCGGCTGTCCAGTAAGAGTCGGGGAATTCTAGCAGAGGGGGCGGCCGGTTTCCTGCTCCGCGGGAGGCCGCCAGGGGTCAGCGCCCGGCGGAGGTCTCCGGGGCGGCGCGGAGGTCGTAGACGTAGAGGGTGTCCTGCTCCCGCAGGTAGAGCTCCTTGTCGGCGATCACGGGGTGGGGCCAGCTTTCCCGCTTAACGTCGGGGATCTCGAAGGTGCCGTGTTCCCGGTAGGCCTCCGGCGTGGCTTCCACCAGGATCATCCGGCCGTCCTGGTACCGGAAGTAGATCCGGCCGTCGGCGTAGGCGATGGCGGCGGAGCTCGACCCCTCGTTCCGCTCCGGGCCCCAGGCGACCTTCCCGGAATCCAGCTCGACCGCCAGCGGGAAGCCCTTGTTGTGGCCGGTCCCGGTGTACACGTAGCCCTCGTGGAGGATGAGGCCACCATGGTGGTTCTGCATCGTGTCGCCGTCCAGGAAGTAGACCTCCTCGGCCCGGATGCCCTCGCCCTCCCGGTGGAGCCGGAGGAGCGCCGCGCCAGTGCCGTAGCCGGTGGAGACGAACACCCGGTCCCCGTCCACGAGGGGCGTCGGGATGTTGGCAATGGCATTGGCGATCCGGTTGTACCCCCAGAGGAAGCGGCCATCGTCCGCCGCCACCCCGACCGCCCCGCGGCCGAGGAGCTGCACGTACTGCCGGATGCCCCCGGCCTCGCTGACCACCGCCGAGGAATACGCCGCGCCGTCGGTCCCCGCCTCCCCGAGCGCGGGGATCTTCGCGCGCCAGATCTCCTTGCCGGTCATCCGGTCCAGGGCCACGAGCGCCGCATCCGCCCCGCCCGGGGTGACGATCACGCGGTCGCCGTCGACCAGCGGCGATTCGCTGTACTTCCAGTCGGTGGTGCCCTGGGCCTGCATCAGGAACCCGCCGAACTCCTCGCGCAGGTTACGCACCCAGCCGACCTTGCCGGTGGCGGCCTCGAGGCAGAACAGGGCCCCCTCCGTCGACAGGAGGTAGACGTGCTCTCCAGCGACCGTCGGCGTGGAGCGCGGCCCCAGGTAGCGATCGTCCCAGGCGGGGCCGACCTTCGTCTTCCAGAGGATCTCCCCCTCGCCCCGGCGAAGCGCCAGCGCGTACTGCGCGTCTCCGAGATCTCCCATCGTGTAGACCCGGTCGCCCACGACGGACACGCTGGAGTAGCCGGACCCGATCCCCGTGGCCTTCCAGGCGAGCGACGGGCCCCCCTCGGGCCAGGACTGCAGGAGGCCGGTCTCCGGCGACTTTCCGTTCCGATCCTGGCCCCGCCACCCCGGCCAGTCCTCGGCGGCGGCCAGGCCCACGGCCGCCACGAGCACGATCCCTCCCATCGCCGCGCCGCTTCCCTTCGCCCTCATGCCGCCCTCCTTCCTCCGCCGCCAAGGAGACCCACCCCATGACCCGTCCCCCAGAACCCTACCGCAGGCGGGCGACGATCGGGGTAAAGAACCTGTAAAAACGGCGGCCGAGGTCCGTGGTAGCATGCAACGGCCTTGGCCGGGGGATGGGGAGCATGAGCAGCCAGCCAATCGAGCACGAAGCGCCAGGGGGTCCGGCCGGCGGATCCGGGACCCGGGAGCCGCGGATCGCCGTGCTCATCCCCTGCTTCAACGAGGAGCCCACCGTCGGAAAGGTCATCGCGGAGTTCCGGGCAGAGCTCCCGGGCGCGCGGATCTACGTCTTCGACAACAACAGCACCGACGCCACCGCGCGGGTGGCGTCGGAAGCGGGCGCCCACGTCGTCCTCGAGACCCGCCAGGGGAAGGGGTTCGTGCTGGCGGCAATGCTGGAGACGGTGCGGGCGGACCTGCTCGTCCTCGTGGACGGCGACTCGACGTATCCCGCGTCGAAGGTCCACGAGCTCCTGGAGCCGATCCGGCGGGGACGGGCCGACCAGGTGGTGGGCGCGCGCCGCCCGGAGGGCCCGGGCCGGGGCTACCGGCGGTTCCACGGCTTCGGCAACCGCCTGGTCACCTTCCTGGTGAACCGGGTGTTCCAGACCCGGCTCGAGGACGTGATGTCGGGCTACCGCGCCTTCAGCGGACAGCTCGCCCACGCCGTTCCGGTCCTCTCCGGCGGGTTCGACGTGGAGACGGAGTTCACGCTGCAGAGCCTGGAGAAGGGCTTCCGGATCGAGGAGGTGCCGGTGCCGTACTACCAGCGCCCCCAGGGAAGCGAGTCCAAGCTGTCCACGTTCCGGGACGGAGCGCGGGTGCTGTTCCGGATCGGCCGGATCCTGAAGGACTTCAAGCCCTTCGCGTTCTTCGGGACCCTGAGCGTGATCTGCGCGCTGCTATCCCTGGTCACGGGTTACCCGGCCATCGACGACTACGTCCGCTATCGTTACGTCTACCACGTGCCCCTGGCGATCCTGGCCGGATTCCTGGGTACCATCGGGATCGGCCTGTTCCTGAGCGGTGTCCTGCTCGCGACCCTGACCGGCCGGTTCCGGGAGATCCACGCGCTCCGGCGACGGGATTACGCGAGGCGGCCGCCCGCCCCTTGATCCATCCGCCGTGACCTCGAGGTGAGGACGGCTTCCGGGCCTTCCCGACCCGCCCGACGGGGGTGCCGGCTCCCTCGCCCCGCCATTCATTGGTGGAGCCGGCCTTTTCCCTGCGCCGTCCCTCGGATACAACAGGTCCCGTCCGCCGCGCGGCCTCCGGCCGCGCCGCGGACGGGGCGATCGACGACACGACGCGGTGGATACGGCGACATTGCCTGCATGGCCGGATCTCCGCGTGTCGACGCGCGGGGATCGAAGGCGTGACGGCACGACACCGCGCAGAGGGGGACCAGGCGGAAGAAGAAAGGGGCGGGGATCGCTCCCCGCCCCTCCGGTGAAGACAATCGTCGATCAGCGGCAGGTCTGGTTGTTCGGGGGCCCCTTGCACTTGTTCGAGCAGCACTGGGCGTCACTGGTGCAGGAATCGCCCGGCTGCCCGAGCGTGCAGCCGCCTCCCGAGCAGGCGGGATCGCCGCTGCAGTCGGAGTCGCTGCAATCGACGTCTCCGTCGCAGTCGTCGTCGGAGCCGTTGTCGCAGACCTCCGGCGACGGCGTGCAGCTCGTGCCCGGGTCCAGGTACGACTCCACCGACGAGAAGTAGTACGCGAACGCGCCGTCCACCGTGGAGTTGCTGTCGGCGTCACATTCGTCGTTGATGTTCGTGCCGCAGCCGCCGTAGAGCTGGCCGACGATCTGGTCGCTCGAGTTCACGACGGGGGAGCCGCTGCTGCCTCCCTCGGTGGCCCCGTACTCATCGTGGCTGTAGATGAACTCCCCCCGCGGGAGCGTCGAGCAGGTCCCGGCCCCCGTGTCGACGGTGTGCTCCGAGTAGGCCTGGGGCATGAAGGCGGGATAGCTGACGCGCGCCAGGCCCGTGCCATTCGCATTCGCGACGTTGGCGGTGGTCCAGCCGAGGAAGGCCGTCCCGGACGGCGCCGGCTCGTCCAGCTCGAGCAGCGTGTGATCCCCGTTCGAGCTCGAGTCGCGGATCGTCGACCCGATGGTGTGCGGGGGCAGCGGGTTGACGTCGTAGACCCAGTCCGGACAGTTCGACGTCCCGCAGGGGACGGTGTAGTTGAAGTAGACCTCGAGGTTCTTGGCGTCCTTGCCCCGGCTGATGCAGTGGTGCGCGGTGAGGAAGTAGGGGGTCTGGCTGCCGCTGTCGGTGTCGGCGATCAGCCCGCCGCTGCAGGTATAGAGGTAGGGGCCCTGAGCCCACAGCATCTGTCCGATGGCGTTCTGCAGGGCCTGGCTGGCGCCTCCGCCGCACTCCGCGTTCTCGATGCACGGCACGTTCTGGTTGCAGTGGCTCTCGAGGGTCGGACCGAAGGACTTTCCGAGGCGTCCGACCTCGGCGATGGAGAAGCCGGCATGGGCGAGCTCGGACCGCGACGGGCGCTCGAAGAACCGGACCTGGAGGAGCACCTCGTCGCCGAAGGCGGTATCCGACCAGAAGTCGCCGTCCCCGTTCCGCCCCTGCCGCTGGTAGGGCCCGTAGACCTGACCGTCGAGGGTGTAGAGGAACACGTCGGCCGCGCGCGGCATGGAGAACTCCGTGAAGTGCACGCGCAGGCCGCTGGCGCCGGGCGACGACAGGCGCGTCGCCCAGACGAAGCCACCATCCTCGGTGACGGCGAACGCCGGATCCGATCCCCGGCCACCGCGGGCCCGCAGGGTCGCGAGATCGAACCGACGATCGACGGTCTTGACCACGCCGACCCGCCGCGGGCTCTCCCGCCGGTCCTGGTTCAGGGAGGCCAGGTCCTCGGCGGTGAACCCGATGGTCACGGGGTCCTTCGACAGCGCGCCTCCGGGTAGCTCCTGCAGCAGCCACTCGTGGATCTGCTGCTGCCTCAGCTGGAGCCCCTCGCGATCGGGCCCCGAGATCGTCCACTCGGGTCCCTGCTCGCGAACCGGGCGCTCCGCCAGGCTCACCCCCGTGCCCAGCAAGAGCACGGCGAGCGCGATGATCGTGGTTCCGCGTGACCTCATCCTCATGGCGACTCCTTTCGAATCATGGGGCCCCTCCCCCTGGAAGGGCCTCGGATGGCACGTTTTTCGTGGTTCTGGACGGCGGTACGCACGCCCCCCCACGGGGAGCCTGCAGGCGATCCGGCCGGCCTCCAGGCCGGACCTCCCGTTCGACGGCGTTTTCTGAAGGCGATGAGCCACCTGCCGTGCTCGCTTCCCGGGCAGGGTCACCGAAAACTACCCCAGGTTCCCGGGGCCGTCAATCAAAAAAACCGATAAACCACTAATTGTGAACGACTTCACAGTATGGCGGGAAGGCAAGATCCCGGCGGAATCCCCCGCGGTGCGCGGGGGTCTGGCCTCCGGAGGCATCCCCGGGTAAGCTGGGGCGCGACCTGGAGAAGCCCTCATGAGCGTCCTGACCACGGCGTGTCCGAGGAACTGCTACAGCACCTGCAGCATGCGCGTGGAGGTGGAGGAGGGCCGCATCCGTCGCATCGAGGCGCACCCGGACAACCGCGCCGCCCCCGACGGCGTCTGCCTGAAGGGGCTGAGCTACGTGGAGCGCGTCGTCTCCCCCGACCGCATCCTCAGGCCGCTCCGGCGGGACCCGCGCAGCGGGTCGTTCGCGGCGATCTCCTGGGACGACGCCCTCGACCGGATCGCGGGCGAGCTGGACCGGCTGCGCGGGGATCCCGGCCCCCGGAGCGTGCTCTACTACGCCGCCAGCGGCACCAAGGGGCTGCTCAACCGCGTCGGCGCCAACTTCTGGCGACTCTACGGCGGCTACACGACGACCTACGGCGACCTCTGCTGGCCGGCGGGGTTGGAGGCGACGCGCCTGACCCTCGGCGCGAACAAGCACAATGCCCCCTGGGATCTGGCGCACGCGCGCCTGATCATCCTGTGGGGAAAGAACGCCGCGGAGACCAACATCCACCAGATGACCCATCTGGAGGCCGCCCGCCGCGCCGGCGCGCGGGTGCTCGTGATCGATCCCCGCCGCACGGAGACCGCCGAGCGGGCAGACCTGCTGATCCAGCCGCGCCCCGGGACGGACGGCGCGCTGGCGCTGGCGGTGGCGAATCTCCTCCTCGAGGCGGATCGGGTGGACCACGCCTTCGTGGAGCGCCACGTGCTGGGCTTCGAGGCGTTCCGCCGGCGTGTCCGGGAGTTTCCCCCGGAGCGCGCCGCCGGGATCTGCGAGGTGCCCGTGGCGTCGATCCGCCGCCTCGCCGACTGGCTCGGGTCGATCCGGCCGGCCACGATCGCCGCGGGCTACGGGATGCAGCGCTACACGAACAGCGGGCAGACCATGCGGGCCATCCTCGCCCTCGTGGTGCTGACGGGGAACCTGGGCCGGCCGGGGGCCGGCTGGCAGTTCGCGAACCTGCAGAGCGCCGTGTTCGACGCGGTCCCGGATCCGATCGCGTTCTACCCTCCGGAGCGGCCCGACGGCGTGGTCAGGGTGTCCATCGCCACCGCGCGGCTGGGGAGGGACATGCTGGAGACACGGGACCCAAAGCTGCACATGGCCTGGGTGGAGCGCGGCAACCCGCTCACCCAGAACCCCGAGACCGGCACGGTCCTCCGGGCGTTCCGCCGGCTGGAGTTTCGCGTCGTGGTGGAGCAGTTCCTGACCGACACCGCCCGGGAGGCGGACCTCGTGCTCCCGGCAAAGACCATGTTCGAGCAGTCCGACGTGATCGGAGCCTACTGGCATCCCTACATCCAGCTCCGTCAGAAGGTGGTGGATCCGCCCGGAGAGGTGAAGCCCGAGACGGAGATCTACCGGCTGCTGGCGGAGCGGCTCGGGCTGCCGACCGACGACCTGCCCGGGAGTTCCGACGAGGCGATCGAGGCCTGGCTGGAGGCACGACTGGCGCCGTTTCCCGGCCTCGACCTCGAGCGCCTGCGCCGCGGCCCGGCCCTGGCCCCGGGCCACGAGGAGGTCGCGTTCGCCGACGGGGTCTTCCCGACGCCCTCGGGGCGGATCGAGCTGCTCTCCGAGGAGGCCGCCGCGCGCTGGGGCGTGGATCCGCTGCCGGAGTTCCACGAGAACGAGGAATCCGCCCGGGGTGCCGGTGCGGAGCGGTTTCCCCTGTACCTGATGACGCCGAACACGAAGAACCGCATCCACTCCCAGTTCGGCAACCTGCGGATGATCCGCGCGGTCGGCGAGCGGCCGCTGGGAAGGCTGCATCCCGACGACGCCGCGGCCCGGGGCATCGCGGACGGGGACCCGGTGCGGATCTTCAACGACCGCGGAAGCCTGGAGATCGAGGCGAGGCTGGACCGGGCGCTGCGCCCGGGCTGCGTCTCGGTCACGAACGGCTGGTGGTCGACGGAAGGCGGCGCGGTCAACGTCTGCTCCCTCGGCCGGGAGACGGACCTGGGCCATGGGGCCGCGTTTCACGATAACCTCGTCCAGGTGGAGAAGTCGTCCGCATGAGCCGGGGGTTCATCCTCGATCTCGATCGCTGCACCGGCTGCGCCGCCTGCGAACTGGCCTGCACCATCGAGAACCGGCTCGACCCGGGCGCGAGCTGGCGGCAGATCGTCACGTTCAACGAGCCGCACTACGAGGGGGTGCCCGTGCACCACCTCTCCCTCGCCTGCAACCACTGCGACGACGCGCCCTGCGTGACGGCATGCCCTGCCCTCGCCTATCGCAGGGATGCCGGCACCGGCGCCGTCCTGCTCGACGGGGACCGGTGCATCGGGTGCGGCTACTGCGCCTGGGCGTGCCCCTATGACGCGCCGCGCTTCGACGGGACGTCCGGCGTGATGACCAAGTGCACCCTGTGCCATCCACGGCTCGTGGATGGCGGCCGTCCCGCCTGCGTCGCCGGCTGTCCGACGGACGCCCTGCGGTACGGGGACATGGACGTCGCCGGCGGCAGCGACCGGGCCCGGGGGTTCCCCCGCACTGCCGCCGGCCCCCGGATCCGGTTCCTGCGGCACGGCGGCGCCACCGAGGGTCCCCCCCGGGTACCGGCGGCGGCCCCGCAGGCGGCGCTGCGGCCGCAGCCCCCCCGGATCCGGCTGCGCTCCGAGTGGCCGCTGGCGCTGTTCACGCTGATGGCCGCCTGGCTGGTGGGGTTGCTGCTCGCCCGGCAGGCGTCGGGGCTCCCGGTGCACGGGCCAACCTTCGTCGGCCTTGCGCTGGGCGGCATGGCGCTGAGCACCATCCACCTGGGCCGTCCCCTCCGGGCCTGGAGGGCGGTGCTCAACCCCGGAACCTCCTGGCTCAGCCGCGAGGTGATCCTCTACGGGGTCTTCGTCGCCACGGGTACGGCCTCCTTGCTGCTGCTGCCGGAGAACGCCCTCCTCGGCTGGATCGCGGTGGTTGCCGGGCTGGCCTGCCTCTTCGCCATGGACCGCGTCTACGACGTGGTCCGGGAGCCCAGCCAGGGGCTGCACAGCGCCGAGGTGCTTCCCACGGGCCTGTTCCTGGGAGCCTGTCTTGCGGGGGCGGCCCCGGCAGCGCTGGTCGTCGGCCTGTTCCGCGCCGCCCTCTACGCCCGGCGTAAGCTCCGGGATCGTCGCGCCCCCCGGCGCGGGCGCGCCCTGCTGGTTCTCGCGCGCGTCACCGTGGGCTGGCTCGGTCCGGCCTTCCTGTGGTGGCTCGATGGGGTCGGAACAGCGGTCCTGGCCGGGATCGCCGCCGGCGAGATGATCGACCGTCTCGAGTTCTACGCGGAACTCGTCGTTCCGGGCCCCCGCCGCCAGGCAGCCCAGGACCTGCAGGCCCTGGCCGCCTGGTCGGCGGCTCAGGGTTCCGGCGCGGAGTTCCGGCCGGTCCTCCCGACGAGGTAGCCCGCGAGGAACCCGGCGGCAGCGGCGATCAGGATCAGGATTACCCGCGACATCTGGAACTCCCAGAAGAGGAGCTTCACCGCCACCACCTCCGTGTTC
>JASFRI010000026.1:0-19973 GCA_050115015.1 Acidobacteriota bacterium | reverse complement strand
GGGGCGATCCGGCGCAGCCGGATCGCCCCGGCGTCTGGATCCGTCCAGGCGACCAGGGTGGTGCCGTTCCACGTCGCGATCCGCGGGAACCCGGCGGCCCGGGCGGCGGAAATCCGGGCCACGTCCACCGGGGGCTCCAGGCGCCCCTCCCGCCAGGCCACCCGGAAGCGCAGCGCCGCTTGCCCCTCCTCGCCGGATCGCTCCATCCAGGTCACGAGCGCTCGCCAGGCGTCCAGCCGGACGACGTCCACCCGGCCCAGGGCCTCGCCGTCATCGATCCGCAGCGGCTCCCCGAAGGTCCTGCCGCCGTCCCGGGAGAACGCGGCCAGCACCCTGCCGGGCGGCCCGTCCGCCGCGGTGAACCAGACCGCGGCGACCTCGTCGCCGAGCGCCGCCAGCGCCGGACCGTTCACCGGACAGGCGGCGATCTTCCAGCCGTCCTCGTGCAGCGGGGCCGGCTTCGTCCACGTGTCCCCCGAGCGCCGCACGAGGGCGATGTCCCGGATCTCCTCGGTGGAGCGATCCCGGTAGGCGACCAGGAGGCCGTCGGGTGTGGACACGGCCGCGGTCTGGCAGCAATCGCAGACCCGCGGGTCGAGCACGGTCTCGTCGGCGAACGACTTCCCGTCGAAGCGGGCGGCACGGACCGCGGTCTCCCGCGTGGAGTCCTGGCCGTGATGGGCCCGCCCGTCGAGCCAGATGGCGACGAAGGCGCCGTCCTCCCCGGGCAGCAGGGAGACGAAGCCGTGCTCCGTGGGCGTTCCGTCGTGGTGGGGGGAGACCGGGCGGCTCCAGGTGCGGCCGCCGTCGCCGGAGCGGGCGATCCGGACGTCGTAAGCGTAGGGCTCCTCGCCGCTCCGGGCGAGCCAGTGGGCGACCAGGGACTCCCCCCCCAGCGGCAGGAGGCTCGGGAAGTCCGCCCAGTTCACGAAGAACGGCTCCCCCTCGATCACCGTCCGGGGGGTCGACCAGCCGCCGTCCCACCGGGCGAAGCGCAGGGCGTGCCCCGCGTCGCGCTCCTCCAGCCACGACATGAGGATGCCGTCCGCGTCCGCCACGAGGAAGGGGGTCGTCGCGCCGGGCCCCGCGGGAGAATCCACCTCCCGGACCGAGAAGGTCCGGGCCGCGGGGAGCTCCGGGGCGGCCAGTGCCAGCAGCACGGCGGCGAGCGGCCACCGGTGACGGCCGGGGCGGGGGAAACGAGGCGTGAGCATCCGTTCCATGGTAGCAGAACCGGGCCTCAGCGCCCGCGGACGTATTCCTGCAGCACGTGGATCTGCTCCGCGCGGCCCAGCGTGAGGATCGCGTCGGCGGGTTCGAGCCGGGTGTCCGGGCCCGGGTTGAACAGGAACTCCTCGGAGCGTCGCCGGAGCGCCAGGACGACGAGGCCGGTCTGCTGGGGGATGCGGGCCTCGGCCAGGGTCTTGCCCCGGAGCGGCGACCCCTCGTTCACGATCGTCTCCTCGAGCCGTAACGAGAGGCCGGCGCTGGTGGTCGCCACGTCCAGGAAGCTGACCACCGAGGGCCGGATCAGCATCGAGGCCATGCGCACCCCGCCGGTCATGTTCGGGGAGATCGTGTGATCGGCGCCGGCCCGCTTGAGCTTGTCGAGGGCCTCCACGTCCTGGGCCCGGGCCACGATGGTCAGCTTCGGGTTCAGCCCCCGGGCGGTGAGGGAGACGAACAGGTTGTCCGCGTCGTCCGTCAGACAGACGGCGAGCCCCCGGGCGCTCTCGATGCGGGCCTCCCGCAGGGTGTGCTCCTTCGTGGCGTCCCCCTCGATGATGAGGACCTGCGGGTCCACCTCCCGGAGAAGGCGGATCCGGGTCGCGTCCTTCTCGATCACCAGGTGGGGGATGCCGGAACGGGCCATCTCCTCGGCCACGACGCGGCCCATGTTCCCGACCCCGCAGACGATGAAGTGATCCCGCATCTTGCCGATCTCGCGCATGGTCCGTCGCTCCCGGAGCAGCTCCCTGAGGTCCAGCTCGACGATGAGGGCGGTGATCAGCCCCCACCAGATGCCCAGTCCGGTGACGCCCAGGCCGATGAGCACCATGGCGAAGGCCCGCCCGTCCGTGGAGAGGGGGCGGACCTCCATGTAGCCCACGGAGGTCACGGTGGTCACCGACATGTAGAACGCCTCGAAGACGGTCCAGTCCTCGATCCAGACGAACCCCACGGTCCCCAGGGCCAGCAGCACCACGAAGTAGGCGGAGGCCCAGGCGAAGCGGGGGGCGGAGGTCCGCAGGGCGGTCAGGATGGAGGCCAGAAACGTCAATCACCCGACTCCTGCCGGGCCCGGCGGGGGGGCCTGGCGGCTCGCGGGAGGTTACCACGAAAGGCCCCGGGGCCATCCACGGCGGACTGAAACCCTTCCGTGAGGATTCCGTTACCGGATGTGGGGCGCCGAAGGCCCCCGGGGAGGCCGCATGTCAGGGAGACTCACCCGCAACACCCGTCAGGCCGTCGTCGCGGGCGTCGCGTCGGGGCTGGGCGACTACCTCGAGGTGGATCCGGTCCTCGTCCGGCTCGCGTTCGTGTTCCTGTGCTTCTTCGGCGGGTCCGGCATCCTGCTCTACCTCATCGCCTGGGCGCTGATCCCGCGAGACGGGGACGCCGTCGGCCCTGCGGCCGGCGAGGGGCCGCCGCCGCAGGGGGCGTCCCCCGGCGAGCCTTCCGGGGATGCACCGCGGACCGGGCCGGGGCAGGAGGACGTCCCGCCGCTGGAGCGCCTCGCCCACGAGGCGACGGAGGCCGGGGCCCGGGTCGCCCGGGAGGCCTCCCAGGCCGGAAGGCGTGCCGCCGCGACCGTCCGGGAGCACCTCCCGCGCAACGCCGGGCGGGGACGGCTGGTCTTCGGTATCATCCTCATCATCGTCGGGATGCTCTTCCTGATGGACCGCTTCCTTCCCTTTCGCTGGTTCTGGCTGTGGGACCTCTGGCCCCTGGGCCTCATCGCCGTGGGCCTCATGATCCTCCTGAACGCCCGCGCGGGAGCGGCCGATGACCGATGAAACCCGCACCTGGCGTCGCGTCTCCCGTGGCGTGGTCTGGATCACCTTCGGCACCTTCCTGCTGCTGACCACCCTGGACCTCCTCCCGTGGTCCTACTGGTGGAGCCTCGTGCCGTTCTGGCCCGTCCTCCTCGTGATGCTGGGCCTGCGGCTCACCTTCAGCCGCTCCCGCGTTCCCGCGCTGGTCCTGCTCTCGCCGCTGCTGCTGATCGCCACGATGACCTGGGTGGCGGTGTCCGGGCCGGGCTGGCCGACGGGGCCGGCCTGGCCGGTGGAGGTCTCCCGGAACCCGGACGCCGAGCGCTGGACCTTCCAGGGAGACCTGGCGATGGTGGAGCTCGACCTCCGCGCCGCCGGGCTGGCCCCGGAGCTGCTCCTGGAGGGGGAGACACGGGGGCAGCGCGGCCGGCCGGATCTCCTGCTGTACGGCGGCGACACCCGGCCCCGCCTGCGGGTGCGGAACTTCCGCGGCGGACGGCTCCTCCCCTGGCAGAGCTCCTGGTGGGGGGAGCTCCGCGGGACGGTTGCCGACGACCTGCCGCTGGACCTGGACCTCGACGGCGGGATGATCCGGGGGCGGGTCGACCTGACCGGGGTCCCCCTGGAGCGCGCCCGGCTCGACGGGGCCCTGCAGGACCTCACGCTGGCCCTGGGTCCTCCCGAGGTGGACACCACCATCCGCCTGCGCGGGGCCTTCAACCGCCTGGAACTGGTGGTGCCCGAGGAGACGCCGGTGCGCTCCTGGACCGACGGCCTGTTCAACGTCGTGGACGGGCGGCGCGAGGCATCCCGGCTGCGGGGTCCCGCCTACCGGCTGGACGTCGAGGGGCTGTTCAACTGGGTGGAGGTGCGCTCCCCGGACCTCCCTTGACAGGCGGCGTCGGCGGTCCCATGGTTCCCCGTCGCTCCCGTCCCCTGCAAGGCGCCCAGCGGCGCAGGTGTAATAAGATGAGGGGCGACCCACGAGACCGGACCTCAGGGCCCCGCGGGCCCGATGCCGAGGAGAGACCATGTCCGATGCGAACCTGAAACACGGTCAGGGCGTCACGCCGGTGACCGACGAGAAGTTCCAGGCGGAGGTGCTGGACAGCCAGACCCCCGTCATCGTGGATTTCTGGGCCCCCTGGTGCGGTCCCTGCCGCATGGTGGCCCCGATCCTGGAGGAACTGGCCGGCGACTACGCCGGCAAGGTCTCCGTCCGCAAGCTGAACGTGGACGAGAACCAGGCCACGGCGATGCGCTACGGTGTCCAGTCGATCCCGACGGTGATCCTGTTCCAGGGCGGCGAGGTGGTCGACGCCCTTATCGGCGTCCAGCCCAAGGCCGCCTACCAGAAGTCGCTGGACTCGAAGCTGGCATGAATACCGGTGGCCCGCCCGGGGGGACCGGGCGGGCCGCCGTTTTTACAGCTTTTTTACCCCCCTTCCGCCTTCTTTCCGTATACCAAGGTCTAAGATCCGTTTGCCTCCGGGCCGATTCGCGCCCCGGCGGTTGCAGCTTTCCCGCCCTCCCGGGCGTTGTGAAGGGGTGACGCGTGCTCCTCGCTCTCGTCCGGCCGGGCCGGGCTCAGGAACGCATGCCGCGACGCCGCACAGCTTGGAGATCCCGGGCCTCCTCGGGGCTCGTCGGGGCGGTGTGCCTGGCGGTGCTGGCCGCGGCGTGCGGCTGTTCCCCCGGGCAGGTCGAGCCCGTCGCCGCCTCGACGGTGTCCGCGGGCTGGGTGGACCGCGGTCCCTTCCAGCGGGAGCTGCTGCTGACCGGTGAGCTGCAGGCGGTGCGCTCGGTCTCCATCAAGTCCCCCCAGACGCGCATCTTCCAGATGCGCATCCAGTTCATGGCGGAGGAGGGGAGCGTCGTCCGGGTGGGGGATCCGCTCCTGGACTTCGACAACTCCGCGCTGGCGGACCAGGTCCGGGACCTGGAGACGCGCATCCTGGACGCCGAGACCCAGATCGTCGCCAAGCGGGCGGAGCTGGCCAGCGCGCTGAAGGACCTCGAGATCGAGGTGGCCGAGAAGGAGTACGAGGAGGGGCGCACGCGGGTGGAGGCCGAGATCGACCCCTCGGTGGTCTCCCGCGAGGACTTCAGCGAGCGGCAGCTCGCGCACCGGAAGGCGGCCCGGGAGCTCGCCGAGACCCACGACCGCATCCGCCTCACGCGCGAGCGCGGCGAGGCGGAGCTGGACGTCCTGATCATCGACCGGGACAAGCTCCAGGCGGATCTGCGGGCGGCGGAGGACGGCCTGGATCTCCTGTCCATCCAGGCCCCCGCCGAGGGGCTCGTCGTCTACGAGCGGCGGCCCCAGACCACGCTGCGCTTCCAGGAGGGCGACTCGTGCTGGCCCGGACAGGCCATCCTCCGGCTGCCGGATCTGTCCGAGATGCAGGTGCTGTTCCACGTCAACGAGGTGGACGCTCCGCTGCTCGAGGTCGGCATGCCGGTGCGCGTCACGGTGGACGCGTTCCCGGGCCGGGAGCTGGCGGGCACCATCGAGCAGATCCCCTCGATGGCGGTGAAGCGGGACGAGGACTCCCGGGTGGCGGTCTTCAACGTGGTCGCCAGCCTCTCGGAGACCTGGGTGGGCGAGATGAAGCCGGGGATGTCCTCCCTGGGACGGGTGGTCGTGGAGCGCCGCGACGACGTCCCCCGGGTGCCCCGCCGTCTCGTCCGCTTCGACGGGACGGACTACTGGGTCGTCCCCCCGGTGGAGGGTCTGGCGCCGCACCGCATCGAGCCCCTGGCCCGCAACGCCAGACACTACCGGATCTCGGAGGACGACTACGCCGTCCTCGCCGGGGCGGCGCCGGCGGCCCCGGACCCGGGAGCGGAGCGCGATCCGGAGGGAAGCTCATGAGGCACCCGGTCCGCAACCTCGCCGTCCTGCTGGTCCTCGGCGGCATCGCCACGCTGGCCATGGCCCACTGGCTCTCCCGCGCCGACGACGATCGGGACGTCGCCGAGGTCCGGCGGGAGGAATTCCGGTCCATCGTGGAGGCCACCGGGAAGCTGGAGGCCGCGGTGGCCTACGAGATCGGGCCGCCCTCGGTCGCCGAGTTCTGGAACTACAGCCTCACCTGGATGATCCCCGAGGGGAAGCGGGTCCAGAAGGGGGAGCCGATCGCCCGCTTCGACACCACGGACATCGACGACCGCCTGCGGGACCATCGCGCGAAGCTGGAGACCGCCATCCAGGAGCGGGAGAAGGAGGAGCGCAACCTGGAGGTATCGCTCCGGCAGCTACGCCTGGATCTGGTCAAGGCCGAGGCGGAGCTCAAGGAGGTGGACCTGGACCTCTCGGTTCCCGAGGAGCTCCTGCCGGAGATCGAGGTGGAGCAGAACCGCCTGCGCAAGCAGCTCGCGGAGCGCCGGGTCGCCTTCCTCGGCGAGAAGATCGAGTTCGAGAAGGACCTGGTCCGGTCCAAGCTGGAGCTGCTCGACGTCAAGCGGGAGTTCTCGGAGGGGAAGATCGCCTACTACGAGGCGGCACGGGATCGGTTCACGGTGAAGGCGCCCGTCTCCGGCGTCGTGGTGTACGTGCCCAAGAGGAACGGCGACCGCTGGGAGGTCGGGGAGTCGGTCTGGATGCTGGCGAAGATCCTCAAGGTCGCGGACGTGTCCACCCTCCGGGTCGAGGCGGCGGTGCTCGAGGTGGATTCGGCACGCATCCAGGTGGGGCAGCCGGGGGAGATCGCCATCGACGCCCTGCCGGGGACCGCCCTGCGCTCCCGGGTCTCCGAGATCGGGCGGATCGTCCACGAGCGGTCCGTCCAGGACCCGAGCAAGGTGTTCGACGCCATGCTGCCGCTGGAGGCGGCCGACCTGGAGGACCTGCGCCCCGGCATGGGGGTCCACGTCGAGATCGAGACCGAGAGGTTTGCGGACCGGCTGACCATCCCCCTCGGGGCCGTCCGGGTGGCCGGCGGCGACACCTACGTCGAGGTTCTCGGCCCCGGGAGCGGGCCGGAGCGCCGCCCCGTGGAGCTCGGGCCCCGGAACGCCGAGCGGGTGGTGGTCGAGTCCGGGCTCCAGGCCGGGGAGCGCGTCCTGCTGCGGGGTGCGGGGGCATGAGGCCCCGGGGGTCGGCCTGCGGGCTGCTCGTCGCGGTGGCCCTGGCGGCGGGCTGCGGCGTGCTGGACCGCGATACGCGCGGGGAGGCCGTGGCGGTGCCGGCCCGCCGGGCGGAGCTCCGGATCGCGGTCCCCGCGGAGGGCTACCTCGAGGCGGTGGACGCCTCCCCGGTGGCGGTGCCCCGCGTCCCCACCGGGGCGTTGAAGGTGAAGGAGGTGGCCCCCGAGGGGTCGCTGGTGGTCCCGGGCGACGTCGTCCTGGTGTTCGACGACACCCAGCTGAGCATCGACCTGAGCAATCACAAGGCGTCCTTCCGGTCCGCCGATCGCCGTATCGACCGGACCGGCCTGCAGTCCAGGATCGAATCCGGCAACCTGGACGTCATGCGGGAGGTCGCCGAGCTCGAGCGGGACCACGCCGACACGTTCCAGCTCGTCGACGATCAGCTCTACAGCCGCGCGGAGATCCTGGAGTCCGAGGCGCGGACCGAGGTCGCCTCGGAGACGATCCTCTACGCGGAGGCGAGCCTGATGCTGCGCGGCGAGTTCTACGACATCGAGGAGAACATCCTGGAGGTCGAGAAGGACAAGGTCGGCGGCGACATCGAGCGGGTCGAGACGAGCCTGGGCAACCTGGTCCTGCGCGCGCCCATCGGCGGGCTGATCGTCTACAAGAAGAACTGGCGGGGCTCGACCGTCGCCGTGGGGGATTCCCTCTGGCCGGGCGGCGTGATCATGTCCATCGTCGACCCCGAGAGCACGGCGCTGACCGCCTTCGTCCTGGAGAAGGACGCGGCCGGGGTCGACGCCGGCGACCCCGCGGTGGTCCGCGTGGACGCCCGATCCGACCACGAGTACCGCGGCGAGGTCCTCAAGGTGGCGGAGCTCGCGCGGCCCATCGAGTCCGGATCGCCGGTGAAGTACTTCGAGGTCCAGGTACGGATCGACGATCCGGACCGGTCCCTGCTCAAGCCCGGGATGAAGGGGACCGCCTGGATCGAGACCGGTCGGGTCGAGGACGCCATCGTGATCCCCCGCTCCGCCGTGCGCGGCGAGGGAGAGGACCGCTACGTCGTGGTCGCCGCGGCGGGCGGCCCGGAGCGCCGCCCGGTCACCCTCGGGGCCGGGGACGTGGTGCAGGTGGCGGTGACCGACGGGGTCCGCGACGGCGAGCGGGTCCTCCTCGGCGGCGTCCCCCCGGAGCTGGAGAAGCCCCCGTCCGACGCGGAGGGGCCCCGGGTCGCCGGCGTCCGCTGATCGGATGCGATTCCTCGAGTACCTCCAGGCGGCCTTCGCCGACCTTTTCCGCCAGAAGCTCCGCACGCTGCTGACCATGCTCGGGATGATCTTCGGGGTCGGCGCCGTGATCTCGATGCTGTCCATCGGGGCGGGTGCGCAGGCCGAGGCGATGGATGCGATCGACTCCATGGGCCTCCGGAACATCATCGTCCGCGAGAAGCCGGTGGAGCAGGACGACCTCTACACGATCCGGGAGCGCAGCCTGGGCCTGTCCCTCCGGGACGTGGAGGGGATCCGGGCGGTGGCGCCCGACGTGGTGGCCGTCAGCGCCCGGAAGCGGGTGCGTGTGGACCGGGTGCTCTCGGATCGCGGGCGCACCGAGGGGCTGGTGCTCGGTGTCGGGAGGGCGTGGTTCGACCTCCAGAACCTGCAGATCGCGGACGGGGCCGTCTTCGACCAGGCGGAGGAGAAGACGTTCCAGCGGGTCTGCGTCCTGGGCAGCCGGGCGCGCCAGGAGCTGTTCGCCTTCTACGACCCCATCGGCCAGGCCGTGAAGATCAACGACGTCTGGTTCACCGTGATCGGCACCCTCCGGAGCCAGAACCTGGCGAAGGACTCGTTCCAGGGGGTCGAGATCGAGAGCAGCGACTCCAGCGTCTTCATCCCCATCACCACCGCCCTCAAGATGTTCGACCGGGAGAAGCTGGAGAGCGAGCTCGACGAGGTGGTCCTCCAGGTCGCACCGGAAGCCTCCATCGAGACCAACAGCCTGCTCGTGACGAACGTCCTGCGGGACCTGCACGGCGGCGAGACGGACTTCTCCCTGGTGGTCCCCGAGGAGCTGCTGGCCCAGAGCCAGCGCACGCGGCGCATCTTCAACGTCGTGATGGGGGGGATCGCGGGGATCTCCCTCCTGGTGGGCGGCATCGGGATCATGAACATCATGCTCGCCAGCGTGCTGCAGCGGACGCGGGAGATCGGCGTGCGGCGAGCGGTCGGGGCGAAGCGGCGGGACATCCTCTCCCAGTTCCTCTTCGAGGCGGTCCTGATCTCGCTCCTCGGGGGGCTGATCGGCGTGGTCCTGGGGTTCAGCATCGCCTGGGGCGTATCCGTCTTCTCCGACTGGAAAACCGTGGTGACCGGGTTCTCGATCCTGCTCGCCTTCACGTTCTCCCTCGCCGTCGGCGTCATCTTCGGCACCTACCCGGCCCGGAACGCCGCCGCCCTCGACCCCATCGACGCCCTGCGCTACGAGTAGGAGCCGTCGCGACGGGACGCTTCCACGGGCCCCCGTCCCCCCGAAGTGCTACCATGCGCCACCCGACGGAGGGAAAGGAGCGCCGGAGACGTGGATCACCGGACCGTGGAGTCCAGGCGGGTGTACGACGGAAAGCTGCTGCGGGTCGACCGGGACCGGGTGCGGCTGCCGAACGGCCGCGAGACCGACCTGGAGATCATCCGGCATCCGGGGGCCTCGGCGGTGGTCCCCTTCGTGACCCCGGACGAGGTCCTGCTGGTGCGGCAGCTGCGCTACGCCACCGGCGGCTACATCCTCGAGGTTCCGGCGGGAACCCTGGAGCCGGGCGAGGCGCCGGAGGCCTGCGCGGGGCGGGAGATCGTGGAAGAGGTCGGCCACCGGGCCGGACGCCTGGAGGCCCTCGGGTCGATCTACACCACCCCCGGCTTCACCGACGAGGTGATCCACCTGTGGGCCGCGCACGACCTGCAGCCCGCCGCCCAGGACCTGGAGCACGACGAGATCCTCACCGTGGAGCGGATGGCCTTCGACCGGGCGCTGGAGCTCGTCCGCTCCGGCGGGATCCGGGACGGGAAGACCGTCTGCGCCCTGCTGCTCGCCCGGGAGGCGCGGAACGGATGAAGACACCCCGCCCGTACGATCTGGTCTGCTTCGACGTGGACGGGACGCTGGTGGAGCACCCGGAGAACAAGGTGGTCTGGCAGATCCTGAACCGTCGCTTCCTGGGGAGCGACGGCGTCAACCGGGAGCGTTACGCCCGCTACAGGGCCGGGGAGATCTCCTACGCCGACTGGGTCGCGATGGACATCGGGGACTGGCAGCAGCGCGGTGTGACCCGGGATCAGGTCGTCGCCGCCCTCGGCGAGCTCCACCTGGTGGACGGCGCCTCGGAGACCCTGGGGGCGCTCAAGGACCACGGCTACAAGCTGGCGGTGATCTCCGGCACGCTGGACATCAGCCTCGACACGCTGTTCCCGGACCACCCCTTCGACGACGTGTTCTGCAACCGCATCCGGTTCGGCGACGACGGGTGCATCAGCGGCTGGGACGCGACGCCCTACGACATGGACGGGAAGGCCCGGGCGCTGGAGATGATCGCCGCCCGGGAGGGGCTGTCCCTGGAGCGCTGCGCCTTCGTCGGCGACCACGGAAACGACCTGGCTGCCGCCCGTGCCGCGGGGTTCTCCATCGCCTTCAACCCCAAGCACGAGGAGCTGGAACGCCTGGCCGACGTGGTGATCCGTTCGCCCCGGCTGCAGCCGATCCTGGAATATTTCTGACCCCTGGCGGGTTCCGGGGCCTTGACGCCGCGAAAGACCCGAAATACATTGTGTTTCAGGAGACACGGGTGGCGCGTTCCGACGACATGCAGAACACCGGCGAGTATCCCGTCCGCACGCTCCGGGCCATCGTGGACCATGCCCGGGACGTGGAGGGGGTCCGCAAGGCGGACCTCTCCCTGGGGGACTGGGTGGTCGTGAAGACCCGCAACTCCACCTACTCCCTGCGGTTCCTGGGCGGTGAGCTCTACGCCGCGTCCGGAGGCTGGTTCGACCGGCACGGGCCGGCGCCCCACCACGTCACCATCACCGGGTGCACCTGGGGCGGCACTGCCATCAAGCACGACCTGATCGCGGCGCCCGGTCTGTTCCTGGAGTTCGGGAACCAGGTAAAGACGACCCGGATCCGCGAGGTCCAGGTCATCCGCGCCCAGGAGTCCCCGCACCTCCAGTAGCCGCCGCCGGCTCCGCCAGCACCAGCAGCGAGAACCCACCCAGCAGGCGGGCCGCCAGCCCCGGGTCGACGGCCGCGAGCATCCGGCGCGGAAGCCGGGCGAGCCGGGAGAGCACGCTCCGTGCCGGGAGCTCCAGGCCGCCGGGCGTGTAGGTCTGGTCCAGCACCCGGTAGCCCGCGTCCGACAGGGTGGCCAGCGCGGTCTCCCGCGTGAAGTAGTGCAGGTGCCCGACCTGATCCCGCTCCCGGAGGAGCCGGGAGCGCCGCAGCAGGCTCTGGACCGACAGGTCCAGGGGGATGTGGAACACGTGGTGGCGGGCCCGCCGCCGCAGGCCCCGCAGGAACCCCAGGTAGTCCTCCACGTGCTCGATCACGTCGAGGACCAGCAGCAGGTCGTGGTGGACGGCCTCCTCCGCGGTCAGGTCGCCGAGGCGGTAGCTGAGGTTGGGGAGGACGCCGCGGGGACACAGCTCCAGCGCCACGGGGGAGATCTCGTAGCCCACGAAGCGCACCGTCTCCGGGGCCTCCCGCGCCAGGGCGAGCAGGACCGCGCCCGCGCCGCAGCCGGCCTCGCCCACGGAGCCCGGGTCCAGACCGTTGCGCTCCAGCAGGCGCCGGATCCAGCGGGCCTTCGCCGGGGCGTCCTCGGCGTGCCAGCCGGGGTTGCGCTCCAGGTAGCTCCCGTCCCGGTATCGCGCCTCCGGGGACCTCCCGCCGGAGATCCCCGCCGGCAGCGGGTTTTCCATGCCGCCCTCCTTCCCGGAAGCCGCCGTCGGCGGGATGATACCGGATTCCCGGCCCGGGCCGGAAACCCGGGCGGCCCGGCGGAGTATCATGTTCGTGGACCGCTGACATCCAAGGAGAGCCCTATCATGCGCCTGCTCCGAACCGCCCTCGCCGTCGGCCTTGCCGTTTCCATGGTTGCGCCCGCCCTCGCCTCGGAGGTGCCCTCGTACCCCCAGACCCGGCGGGACGACACGGTGGACACCCTGCACGGCACCCTCGTGCCCGATCCCTATCGCTGGCTCGAGCAGGATCCCCGCACCTCCGACGAGGTCGCCGCGTGGATCCGGGACGAGAACGCCATCACCTTCGGCTACCTGGAGGCGATCCCCCAGCGCGAGGCCATCCGGGAGCGCCTGACGGAGCTGTGGAACTACGAGCGCTACTCCTCCCCGTTCAAGGTGGGGGAGCGGTACCTCTACTTCAAGAACGACGGCCTGCAGAACCAGTCCGTCCTCTACACCACCGACTCCCTGGGCGGGGAGGCGCGGGTGGTGCTCGATCCCAACTCCTGGTCCGAGGACGGCACGGTGGCCCTGACCGGTCTCTCCTTCAGCGATGACGGCCGGTACATGGCCTACGCGCGGTCCTCCGCCGGTTCCGACTGGCAGGAGTGGTTCGTCCGTGACCTGGAGTCCGGACAGGACATGGCCGACCGGCTGCAGTGGACGAAGTTCACGGGGACCTCCTGGACGCCGGACGGACGGGGCTTCTTCTACAGCCGGTTCCCCGAGGTGAAGGAGGGCGCGGAGTTCCAGTCCCTCAACACCCACCAGAAGCTCTACTACCACCGGGTCGGGACCCGGCAGGCGGACGACGTGCTCGTCTACCATCGTCCGGACCAGCCCGAGTGGGGCTACGCCTCGACGGTGAGCGAGGACGGCCGCTACCTGGTGATCTCGGTCTGGAAGGGGACCGACCCGAAGAACCGGGTGCTCTACAAGGACCTCGACGAGCCCTACGGGATGCCGGTGGAGATCATCGGCGCCTTCGACAACGAGTACTCCTTCCTGGGCAACGACGGGTCGCGCTTCTACTTCAAGACCGATCGCGACGCGCCGAACGGCCGGGTGATCGTCATCGACGTCCGCAAGCCCGAGCCCGAGAACTGGACGGAGATCCTCCCGGAGGAGCCCGA
Source organism: Acidobacteriota bacterium (assembly GCA_050115015.1). Classification (GTDB taxonomy): domain Bacteria; phylum Acidobacteriota; class Polarisedimenticolia; order CBDVAL01; family CBDVAL01; genus JASFRI01. Next base: position 6,737 of record JASFRI010000026.1, on the reverse strand, counting down.
GCCGCTGGAGTCCGTCGGCATCACCGGCAACCTCCTGGTCGCCCGCTACCTGAAGGACGTGGTGAACCGGGTGCGGATGTTCCGGCTCGACGGCACCCATGTCCGGGACGTGGATCTCCCCGGCATCGGGACGGTGAGCGGCTTCGGGGGCAAGCGCTCCGACATGGAGACGTTCTACACGTACTCCTCGTTCAACCGGCCCGCGAGCATCTACCGCTACGACATGATCACCGGGAAGAGCGACCTGTGGCAGCAGCCCGACGTGGACTTCGATCCCGAGGACTACACCGTCAAGCAGGTGTTCTACAACAGCAAGGACGGCACCCGGGTGCCGATGTTCATCGCCCACCGGAAGGGGATCGAGCTGGACGGGAACAACCCCACGCTGCTCTACGGGTACGGCGGCTTCGGCATCTCCATGAAGCCCGGGTTCTCCGTGACCCGCCTGGCCTGGATGGAGATGGGCGGGGTCTATGCCCAGGCGAACCTGCGCGGCGGCGGCGAGTACGGCGAGGACTGGCACGATGCCGGCAAGCTGCAGAACAAGCAGAACGTGTTCGACGACTTCATCGCCGCGGCCGAGTGGCTGATCGACAACGACTACACGACCTCCGACCGGCTCGCGATCCAGGGGGGGAGCAACGGCGGGTTGCTCGTCGGTGCCTGCCTGACGCAGCGCCCGGACCTGTTCGGCGCCACCCTGCCGGCGGTGGGGGTCATGGACATGCTGCGCTACCACAAGTTCACCGCGGGCCGGTACTGGGTGGACGACTACGGGAGCCCCGAGGACCCGGAGATGTTCCGGACGCTTCTGGACTACTCCCCGTACCACAACATCAAGCCGGGGACCGAGTACCCGGCGACGCTGATCACCACCGCGGACACCGACGACCGGGTGATCCCCGCCCACAGCTTCAAGTTCGCCGCGGCGTTGCAGCACGCCCAGGACGGAAGCGAGCCGGTGCTGATCCGGATCGAGACGTCCGCCGGGCACGGCGGCGGGAAGCCCACCGCGAAGCGCATCGAGGAGGCCGCCGATCTGTGGGCCTTCCTGGTCCGGAACCTGGACGTCGCCCTCGACGCCACCGGCCCGTCGTCGCCCGGGAGACGTTAGAGGCGGTCCGGAGAGCCCCTCACGGGGCCAATGGGGGCGTCGCGGTCGTCGCGGCGCTCCTCCCCCGGCGTCGCCCGCCCGGTCCGGGACTCGCGCCCGGCTTCCTGGAGCCGGTTCCCGGTGGGCCGGATCCCTCAGCGGCCCTGGGCCACCAGGGCCAGGTTCTCGCGGCGCTTCTCCACGATCCCGGCGGCGACCCCGGCCAGGACGTGTCCGATCCCGGCGGCGATCCCCGTCCAGCCGGCGATCAGCAGCAGGGCGGCCAGGCGGCTGTCGAGGACCAGCATCCCGAACAGGGCCAGGAGGACCGGGGGGCCCACCGCCGCCGCGGTGAGCAGCGTCCCCAGGAGCCCGGCCACGCCGTGGGGGTTGCCGTCCTTTCCCATGCTGTTGAGGTTCGCCCGCCGGGGGAGCAGGGCGGACAGGATGGCCCCGACCGGCGAGAACATGAGATAGACTGCCGCCACCGACACCAGCGCCGCGACCCACAGCAGGAAGCTGCCGTCCCGGAACAGCACCCAGGCAAGCAGCCCGCAGAGCAGCGTCGGCAGGCAGGCGAGGAATCCCGCCGCCGCCAGCTTCCCCTGCACGAGCTCCCGGGCCGAGATCGGCCCGAGAAGCTGCAGCGTCAGCCCCGGGCCGTCCGTGGCGAACAGGTTCAGCAGGATCGGCTGGAGCGAGAGGATGCACAGCAGCCCCGCCAGCAACGTGAACGGGGGCACCATGCCGCCGGGGACCTCGGGCGGATCGAGGCGGTAGATCAGGACCAGGCCCAGGAGTAGGCCTCCCACCGGCCCGAAGTAGACCGCCATCTTCCCCTTCACGGTGCGCAGAAAGGTCCGCGACTGCGCCAGGGCCACCGCCGACGCCGCCGGCGAGAGCCCGGGCACGCGGAGGATGCGCACGCGGCGGCGCGCTCCCCGGCGTGTCCGGGACATGCTCTCCGGTTGCTCCGTGAGCCGCCGGTGGAGGGCGCCGGACAGGCCGAAGGCGATCGCCGCCTGCGCGAACAGGCCGGCCAGCGACCAGCTCCACCCCCGTCGCTCGTTCAGCGCCCGGTCGAGCTGACGCACGTAGAGCTCCGACGGGAGCAGCGGCACCACCTCCGGCATCGTGAGGTGGACGCCGGTCTCCTCCTGCGGCGTGCCGGCCCCTCCCTTCCCGTCGTCGCGGTCGTCGTGGAAGAGGAGGGCGGGCACGATCCCCGCGGTGGTCAGCAGCACCGTCGCCGCCAGGATCAGGGCCTCCGCCCGGCGGCGGTCCCGGAGCAGCAGCTGCACCCCCTGGGAGGCGGCGGAGGCGAGCGCCAGGAGCGTGAGCAGCAGCCCCAGGCTGGCCAGGAGCAGGCCCAGGGCGACCGGGAGCGATCCCCCGGTGGCGAACCCCAGCGGGAAGAGCAGCAGTGCCGGCACGATCGCCAGCAGCCAGGGGTCGGCGATGCCCGCCGCCAGGTCCGCGACGTGGAGCAGGCGCCGGGGGATCGGCAGCAGCAGCATCCGCGTCAGGCTCCCGCCCCCTGCGCGGGCCCGGGCCAGGGGCATGAGCACCACCACCGCCGTGATCGCGCCCAGGCCGAGTCGCAGGCCGCGGATCGCCTCCGGGGAGAGCTGCTTGCCCGAACCGAGCAGCTGCCCGGCCCAGAACGCCAGCGCCCCGAGCCCGAGGGCCGAGGGGAGCATCAGCGCCACCAGGAAGACCGGTGCGAGGGCGTGCAGCAGCCGCGAGATCCGCTCCCCCGAATCCCGGCTCCCGCCGCGCAGCGTGTGCACCAGCACGCGCCAGCGCATCCAGACCAGTGCCCGGAAGATCCGGATCATCCCGCCAGCCAGCCCAGGTCCGGTGCGGCGGTCTCCTCCGCGCCCACCAGCTCCAGGAACAGGTCCTCCAGCGTGCGGCCGTCGCCGGCGCCGGCCTTCAGCTCCGCCAGGGGACCCTGGGCCACGAGACGGCCGCGCTGGATGACGCCGACGTGGTCCGAGAGCCGTTCCACGATCTCCAGGATGTGGGAGGTGAGGAAGATCGTCCCTCCATCGCGGACGTAGTTGCGGAGCAGGTCCTTCATCTGCCGGGAGGCGACGGCGTCGATCCCCTCGAACGGTTCGTCCAGGAACAGCAGGCGGGGCGCCGGCAGCAGGGCCGTGGCCATGGCCAGCTTCTTCCTCATGCCGTGAGAGTAGTCCGCCACCACGGAATCCGCGGCGTCGACCAGCGTCATCACCGACAGGAGCTGGTCGGCACGGGAGCGTATCGTCTCGCGGGACAGCCCGTGTACCTGGCCGACGAACGCCAGGGTCTCCGCGCCGGTCAACCGGTCGAACAGCGCCAGGTCCTCCGGCACGACGCCGACGGCGCGTTTCACCGCCACGGGATCCCTGGCGGGGTCAATGCCGAGGATGCGGATCTCGCCGGCGGTCGGACGCAGGAGGCCGGTGAGGCACTTGATCGTCGTCGACTTGCCGGCCCCGTTGGGGCCGAGAAAGCCGTAGAAGCTCCCCCGGGGGACGAGCAGGTCGATACCGTCGACCGCCGCCAGCTCGCCGAACAGCCGCCGCAGTCCACGGGTCTCCAGCGCTGCTTCCATGGGGCGGGATTCTACCCCGGATTTGCGTGCTTCGGGCGCCGCGCTGGCGCCGTGGCCGGGGGAACGGCTAGAATGAGCCCTCCGGGAGTCCTTCCGAGTCATGGCTTTGTCGCGAGCCGCGGCGAGGCTGAGGGGCCGGGGCCGCGATACGGGGAGCCTTCGCGACGCCGGTGGCCCTCCTGCCGCGGCGGATGTCCATGACCCGGATGAGCTCCCGGTGGGAGGAATGTTGCCCGGCCACCGTCGATCCCCGCTGACCGCCTGCCTTCTCGTCCTCCTGGCGGGGTCCGTTCCCGGCATGGCCGGAGAGGTCCCGTCGCCGCAGGCCGGGCCGGCGGACGACGAGCCCGGCCGCTGGGCCGAGCTGGAGCCGGGGCTGGCGCTGGGGGAGTTCGAGGCGCCGCAGAAGGCCGCCGCGGGGGATTCGATGGTGCGGGTGCTGCGGATCGATCCCCATCGCTGGGAGCTGCGGTTGCTGAACGCGTCGGCGCCCGACCAGGGGCGGATCCGGACGGCGAAGGAGTGGTGCCGGAAGAACGGGCTGGTGGCGGCGATCAACTCGAGCATGTACCAGACCGACTACCGCAAGAGCGTGTCGCTGATGCGCAGCCGCGAGCACGTCAACAACCCGCGCCTGTCCAAGGACAACACGATCCTGGCGTTCGACCCGCTGGAGGAGGGGCTGCCCCCGGTCCGGCTGATCGACCTCGGGTGCCACGACTTCGAGGATCTGCGCGCACGATACGGAAGCCTGGTGCAGAGCATCCGGATGATCTCGTGCCGGCGGGAGAACGTGTGGAAGCAGCAGGCGAGGGCCTGGAGCACCGCCGCCATCGGCGTCGACGGTGACGGGCGGGTGCTGTTCATCCACGTTCGATCCCCGTACACGACCCACGACCTGATCGAGAACCTCCTCGCCCTGCCCCTCGATCTTGCGGGCGCGATGTACACGGAGGGGGGAGCCGAGGCGCAGCTCTACGTCGCGGCGGGCGGCGTCGAGCACGAGTTCGTCGGGCGCTTCGACTCCCCGCTGCTCGCCGACATGGAGGCGGAGCCGGTGGCCATCCCGAACGTGATCGGCGTGGCCCGCCGGGGGCCGGTGGAGGTGCCGTGAGCCGCCCGGTGGAACTCGTGGGGGTGCCCCTGGACCTCGGCGCCGGTCGCCGTGGTGTCGACATGGGGCCGTCGGCCCTGCGCGTCACGGGCCTCGAGGGCCGCCTGCGGGCCCTCGGCCACCTCGTCAGGGACGAGGGGGACGTCGACGTGCCGATCCCGGAGAGCTGCGATCCCGGCGATCCCGGCCAGCGTTTCGTCGCCGAGATCGCGGCGGTCTGCGGCGAGGTGGCCGCGCGGACGGCGGCATCGGTTCGCGGCGGGCGCACCCCGGTCTGCCTGGGCGGGGACCATTCCCTCGCCGCGGGCTCCGTGCCCGGGGTGGCTCGCGCCCTCCGGGACCGGGGCGAGCGCCTCGGGTTGATCTGGGTCGATGCCCACGCGGACATGAACACCCCGGCGACCTCCCCTTCCGGAAACGTCCACGGCATGCCGCTGGCGGTCTGCCTCGGCCAGGGACCGGAGGCGCTGCTGGCGGTGGCCGCGGGGGCCCATGTGCGGGCGGAGGATACGGTGCTGATCGGCCTCCGGAACCTGGACGACCACGAGCGCGAACTCGTGCGGGGGAGCGGCGTGCGCGCCTGCACGATGGCCGAGGTGGATCGCCGCGGGATCGGCACGCTGGTGGAGGAGGCGCTGCAGCGTCTCGTCGCCTCCACCGGGGGGGTGCATCTCAGCATCGATCTGGACGGGCTCGATCCCGAGGTGGCGCCGGGGGTGGGGACGGCGGTCATGGGAGGGCTCTCCTACCGCGAGGCCCACCTCCTCTGCGAGATGGTCGCCGACTCGGGGCACCTCGTGTCGCTGGACGTCGTCGAGCTGAACCCTACCCTGGACGTTCGCAACCGCTCCGCGGAGGTCGCGGCGGAGCTCATCCTGTCCGCTCTGGGACAGCGCATCCTCTAGGGAGCCCCCATCCCCCTCTCCCCGGACACGGCGCCGCCGGGCGGCCGCAGGGTGCGCCCCCGGCGCGTGGCGATCGGCGCGATCGCGGCGCTGACGCTGCTCGCCGTGGCGCTGCTCTACCTCCTGTTTCCCTCGGCGGACTACACCGGGGACGGAACGCTGTTCGCGGACCTCGTGCGTCACGCCGGGGTGGACGGATCGACGGAGTTCCACCGGCTCTTCCTGCATCCCCATCATCTGGCGTACGGTCCGCTCGGAGCGATGTTCCAGCGCGCCCTGGGCTCGCCGCCGGACGGCGTGCGGAACGTAGAGATCCTGCGGCTCGTGCACCTGTCGTCGCTGCTGGCGACGACGGCACTGCTGGTGTTCCTGATCGCGGTGTGGCGGGCGACCGGCGACACCGCCGCCGCGGTGCTGGGGACGCTCCTGCTGGCCTTCTCCGGCGCGTTCTGGGCCTACGCGGTCAACGTCGAGGTCCAGCCCCTCGTGCTCCTGTCGCTGTGCCTCTTCCTCCTGGCCCTCGTGAATGCCCCCTCGACGTCGAACGCCGGATGGCTGGGCCTGTCCGTGGGTTTCGCGATCCTGTGCCACGGCCTGCAGGTCCTCCTGGTGGTCCCGGCGGTCGTGCACCTGTGGCCTCTCGAGGGGAGGAGGCGTCTCCACGCCCTGGCGCTGTTCGCCTCGGTGGGTGCCGCCGCCGCGGGGATCCCCTACCTTCTGGCCCTGCCCTGGACGGCCGGCGGCTCTCCGGCCGGCGCCGTCGCCTGGCTACGGCCCCGCTACGGCATGGGCTACGCGAGCGGCCCCGTCGAGGGCCTGTCCCGTGCCCTTGCCGGCCTGTGGGACGTGTTCATCGGCCCGCCGCATCCCGTCGCCGGCCGGGCCAGCGCGTTCGGTGCGGCCCTGCGGCTCCTGGTCCCCGGTCTGGTGATCGGCGCGGTGCTCCTGGCGCGAGGGCAGCGAGCGACGGAGGCGGGGCGGCGTCTGGCGCGCGGTGCGCTCTGGACGCTGGCGGCCTATCTT
>JASFRI010000025.1:0-20123 GCA_050115015.1 Acidobacteriota bacterium | reverse complement strand
CGATGCGACGGGCCTCCAATTCGAGCACCGCTCCGCGGACTGGCTGAACCGCTTCCGGCGAGACGTGGTGGTCAGCCCGCCGACCTTCTCCGGCGGCGGTATCGCCTCCGAGGACGTCAACGGGGACGGCCTGCCGGACCTGCTGCTCGTGGGCGGGGCCGGCAACGCGCTGTTCCTCAACGACGGTCGCGGGAGGTTCCGGGACGTCACCGCCGACGCCGGGATCCAGGTCCACGACGAGGAGGGCCACACCGCCGAGCCGCGGCAGCCGCTCATCGTCGACCTCGACAACGATGGCGTGCAGGACCTGCTGGTCACGTACGTGAACCAGGATCATCGGGTCTACCGGGGTCTCGGCGGCGGCCGGTTCGAGGACGTCTCCGACCGGGCCGGGCTGGGCGGCCGCGGGCTCATCGGCGGTCCCGCCACGGCCTTCGACTTCGACGGGGACGGGCGGCTCGACATCTACCTGTGCTACTTCGGCGACTACCTCGCCGGGCAGCTCCCGAACGTCTCCCGGGACAACCGGAACGGTCTGGCCAACCGGCTGTTCCGCAACCTGGGCGGGATGCGCTTCGAGGACGTGACCTCCTCGGAGGACCTCGCCGATACCGGCTGGTGCCAGGCGGTCTCCCACACCGACTTCGACCTGGACGGCCGGCAGGACATCATCGTCGCCAACGACTACGGCCGCAACGCCTTCCTGCGGAACCTGGGCGGAGGCCGGTTCCGGAACGTGGCCAAGGAGCTGGGGACCGACGAGCCCGCACACTCCATGAACGTCGGCATCGCCGACCTGAACTGGGACAACCATCCGGACCTCTACATCTCGAACATCGTCGCCATGGTGAAGGACGATCGTTACCTGCTGCCCAACCACGAAGGGGCGGGAAAACCGGCCGACCCCCGGGCGCAGGCGCGCATGCGGGTCGTGGAATCCAACGTCCTGCACGTGTCCCGCTTCCGCGACGGCCAGCTCACCTACGTGACCTCCGCGGCGATCACCCGGGGCGCGAACCGGACCGGGTGGGCCTGGGACGCGGACTTCTTCGACTTCGACAACGACGGCGACGACGATCTCTACTGCGTGAACGGGACGAACGACTACTTCATCTTCGCAGAGACCCGCTACGTCTATCGCGACGGGGAGGTCGTGGCCTTCCCGTACACCTACAGCCGGGAGTCGAACGTGTTCTTCCGGAACCAGGGGGACGGGCTGCAGGACGACTCGGCGCGCAGCGGCGCCGACTACGTGGGAACGTCGCGGAGCACCGCCTATCTCGACTACGACGGGGACGGCGATCTCGACGTGGCGGTGAACAACTTCCACGCCCCGGCGGTGCTGCTACGCAACAACGCCGAGACCCGGAAGAACCGGTGGCTCAAGGTCCGTCTGGTGGGCGATCCCTCGAGGGGGAGCAACCGGGACGCCATCGGCGCCCGGATGCTCCTGCGGACGGCAGAGGGCGGCCGGGTCTGGCGGGAGGTGCACGGCGGCACCGGCTACCTGTCGATGGATCCCCGGGAGCAGCACTTCGGGCTGGGCTCCTCGACCCGGGCGGACCTCTGGATCCGCTGGCCCGACGGGGAGGAGGAGATCCTGCGGGACCTGCCCGCGGACTCCTCCCAGGTGATCGTCCAGGGCGGCAGCCGCTGAGCCCCCGCCCTCAGGGGCTCGCCGGCTTGCCGCCGCCCCCGGCGGCCTTCAGCTCCTGCTCCACCTTCGCCTGAAAGGCCGGAAACGGCTGCGCTCCCCGCAGGTACTTGCCGTTGATGAAGCTCGCCGGCGTTCCCGTGGCGCCGATGGCGATCACCTCCTTGGTCTCGGCGGCGATCCGCGCCTTCACCGCGTCGCTGTTGTAGTCCTGGACGAACCGGTCCAGGTCCAGCCCCAGCTCGGCGGCAAAGTCCAGAAACATCGCGTCCTGGACCTCCGGGGAGGCGTTCTGGTTCGCCGGAAGCCCCAGCGCCGCCGCCTTCGCGGCGCCCAGCTGGCTGAAGGTCCGCTGGCGTTCCAGGAGCATCTCGTGCATCGGAAGGAACTTCCCCTGGGCCTGGGCGGCCAGCGCCGCCTGCGCCGCGCGCTGGCCGAAGGGGTGGTTCGGCAGCGGGTGCATCTTGAAGACGACCCGGACGTTCTCGGGATAGGTGTCGAGCAGCTGCTGGAGGGTCGGACCGACCCTCGCGCAGTACGGTCATTGGTAGTCGAGGTAGTGGAGGATGGTCACCTTCGCGCCGGCGGGCCCCTCGAAGGGGGCGGCCCCCGGCTGCAGGGGGTAGGCCTTGTTCGGGTCGGGACCGCGGCGCTGCCCCCGGGACCGCATCTGCGCGACGCTGGTGCCCCGTGTGAACTCCGGCCGGTTGCCGTCACGCGCCCAGGCGATCTCCTTGTCCACCTCGGCCTGGAACGCGGCGTACGGCTGTGCCCCGCGGATGTAGCGCCCGTTGAGCAGAGAGCCGGGGGTGCCGGTAATGCCGATCTTGGCGGCCTGGGCGGCCTCGGCCTTCACGCGCTCCGTCCAGGCCCCGGACTCCAGCTCCTGGCGCATCCGGTCCGTGTCGAGGCCCAGCTCGCCGGCCAGGTCCACCATCACCTCGCGCTGCACCTCGGCGCTGCGCCACTGGTCCGCCTTGCCCAGCTCGCTGGCCTTCCGCTGCAGCAGGCTGGTGAGCTCCCGCTGACGCGAGAAGATCAGCTTGTCGAACTCGAAGAACTTCCCCTGCGCCCCGGCGGCCATCGCCGCCTCCGCCGCCACCTGCGCCGCGTAGTGATTCGCCAGCGGGAGCTGCTTGAAGACGATGCGCAGCTGGTCGGGGTACTCCTCATGCAGCCGCTCGAGGGTCGGACCGACCCTCGCACAGTACGGTCATTGATAGTCGAGCCAGGTGATCAGCGTGACCGGGGCGTCATCGGGCCCGAGGCGATAGGAGTCGCCGACCGGCGCCTCGAACACCAGCTCCTTGGACGCGGCCGCCGGCGCGGCCGCCGGGCGGGCGGCCCCCTGCGGCGAGGGGGAGAACACCGCCTGGACCACCTCCGCGGAGGACTTCCCCTGGGCGAGCAGCTCGACCACCTGCTGTCCCAGGCGCGGGCTGGTGCCGCAGTTCGGGTCCTGGGTGCGGCAGGTGAGGATCGTCATGCCGCAGCCGCAGTTGCACCGGTTCTCCTGGAAGATCTTCATGGCCTCGGCGCGCTGTGCGTCGTTCAGCGAGGACATGTCGATCCCCGGGACGCTGTCCTGGGCCGTGGCGCCCAGCGGGGCCAGGAGAAGCCCCAGCCAGAGCGCGAGGACGCGCGGGAAACGCTGTCTCATGCAACCTCCTCCGGCGGCGCCAGCGCGCCGCGGGTTTTCCGGATTCCGTACCAGGCGAGAGTGTACCGTCCGGCCGTCGCCGGAGCAACCGCCTGCCGGCGCGCCCGCCCGTCCCTCCGCGAGTGTCCGGAAACGGCACACATTGCCTCGTCTCGCGTCAGGAATCATACTAATCGTAACCTCCGGGGGGTGGTCACGGGAGCCTGCGGAAGCGCCATGCGCATCCCGATCCTGAACAAGCTCATGGAGGGCCCGGAGAGGCGGGCCGTGGATCGCGCGACCCGCCTCCTGGACCAGGGCAAGGCGGAGCAGGCGGCCGCCGTCCTGCGCAACGCCCTCGCCCGCTCGCCGAAGAGCGCCGTGCTCCTGATGGAGGCGGCCCGCGTCGCCGCGGCCGCCGGCCACCGGGACGAGGCGGCGGGCCACCTTCGATCGCTGATCCGCACCGGTGGAGACGCCCGGGATCGCGTCCGGGAGCTGGCCGAGATGGGCCGGCTCCAGGGGCACGAGGTGGGGCATGTCCACGATGTCCTGGCGGAACATGCCCTGCGCGAGGGACGCTTCGCCGCCGCGCAGGAGCACCTGGAGAAGATCCCCGGCGAGGAGAGAAAGCGCTATGCCGAGGCGCAGCGCAAGCGCTTCGAGGCGGGGCTCCGCGGGCCGCAGGAGCGCCCCTCCCGGGCGGCCCTCGCCTCCGGGCTCTACGTCGCCCTCGCCCACGAGGCGTCCGCGGACGACGTCGCCGCCCTCGAGGTCTACCGCCGCCTCCTGGGAGCGGAGCCGGACCTCTACGGGATGATCGTGGACCGGCTGCAGTCCCTCTCCTCCCGCAACTACCGCGAGGCGCCGGTGCGCCTCGCGGTGCTCGACCTGCATCTCGAGCACGGCGACGGCACGCAGGCCGGCGCCGACGCCGGCATGCTCCTGGAGGCGGCCCCGGGGCTGGCCGCCGCGCTGGTGGAGCGGCTGCGTCCCGCCCTGAAACGCCATCCGCAGCATCCGATGCTGCGCATCGCCCTGTCCCGGGCCTGCTGGGCGGACGGGGATGGCGATGCCGCCGCGGCCCTGGTGGCGCCGCTGACGGAGGACGACGGCCTGGTCCCGCAGCTGACCGAGCTGCTGGCCCGCTGGCGGGTCGAGCGTCCCGAGGCGGGACGGATCGCGCTGCTGCAGGCCGAGCTGCTGGGCCGCGCCGGCAAGGGATCCCAGGCGGTCCAGGCGATCCTGGAGGTGGGGGACGGGCTGGCGCCGGCGGAGGCGGGGCCGGCGCTGGAGCGCATCCTGACGCGCAGCCCGAAGGAGGCCCGGGCATGGCGGCTGCTGGCGGAGGTGCGGCGGGCCGACGGCGACCTCGATGGTGCGGTGGAGGCGATCGATCGGCTGGCCCACGAGGCGCCGGAGCGGGCCGACGAGGGGGCCGAGGTGCTGCGGGCGGTCCTCGCGGTGAACCCCTCCCACGGGCCGGCGCACCGGCTGCTGGCCGGGATGCTCCTCGGCCGTGGCGAGGTCGAGGCGGCGGTGACCCTCCTGCGCCACCGGCTCCTGCTGGATCCGGGGGATGCCGTCCAGCTCGCCGGAGAGCTGGAGGCCCTCGGTGGGGAGCATCCGGCGGCGACCTCGATCGAGCTCGGCGCCGCGGAGGCCTGGATGGCCGCCGGGCAGCCGGCGCAGGCGATCGCGCACCTCGCCTCCGCGGCCTCCGCCGGCAGTGCCTTCGCCGCGCAGGTCGCGCACCGGCTGTCGCAGGTGGTGCATCAGGAGCCGTCCCTCGCGGCGGACGTCGAGCCGGTGATCGGGATGCTGGAGGGGGCGATGGCCGACCCGGCCGCGATCCCCTTCCTGCGAGCGGAGGTCGCGGCCGCCGCCGGCGACCCCGACGGGGCGGCGGCGCGGGCCAGCGAGTGCTACGGGGTGGGGGGCCGGCGGGCCGTCCGCCCGGTCGCCGCCCTGCTGGAGGGCCTCCTGCGGCAGCACCCGGGCGCCTCGGGTCCCCGCATGATGCTCGCCAACCTGCTGGCGGACCACGGCCAGGTCGTGCGGGCGGTGGCGGTGGTGGCGGAGGCCCGGGACCCCGACCCGGGCGCCGTGTCCGCGCTGCTGCGGAAGGTGGAGAGCCTGCCCGCCGAGCGCCGCGACCCCGGGACGCGCTGTGCCCTGGCGCGATTGCTGCTGTTCGCCGGGCGGCCCGACGAGGCGCTGGCGGCGGCGGAAGCGGTCCTGCGGGATGCGGGGGCCCGGGCGCCGGCGGAGCTGCACCTCGTGCGCGCGGCGGCCCTGCTCGCCCGCCGGGAGCCCGAGGCGGCGATCGCGTCGGTCCGGCAGGCCTGCCGCCGTGACCCGGCACTGCTCCCCCGGGGGATCGACATCCTGGAGGCGCGACTGGAGGCCGAGCCCGAGGACGCCCTGGCGTGCCGCGCGGTCGGGGCCCTGCGCCTCGCCGCGGGACAGGTGCTCGAGGGGCTGTCGCTGCTCCGCGACCTCGCCGACGGTCACCCGGAGCACGTGGAGGGTGTGCTGCGGGAGATCGAGGCCCTCGGGGATCGCTTCCGGGAGGACCCGAGGCTTCCCCTCACCGCGGCGCGGCTGCAGGCCCTGGCGGGACGTCCCGAGCAGGCCTGGGAGACCCTCGGAGAGGCCAGGGAGGCCGGGGCCACCGCGACACAGATCGAGGAGCTGGCCGGGGAATGGCTGGAGCATGCCGCGGGGGATCCGGGCGTGCTCCTGCTGGTGGCCCGCTGCCGCGCCGCCGAGGACCCGGCCTCGGCGTCGGAGCTGCTCGAGCGCGTCGCGTCCGCCGCGCCGGATCGGGCCGAGGAGGCGGTGGAACTGCTGGAGCAGATCGCCGGCGCCCACCCGGAGAGCCCGGAGCCGCGCTGTGCGGCGGGACGGATCCGTCTGGCAGGGGGCGACCCCGCGCGTGCCTTCGCGGTGGCAAGGCCCGCCTTCCGGGGTCCCATGAGCGACGATGCGGTGAGCCTGCTGGAGCGTATCCGGGCGGCCTGGCCGGACGGCGAGGAGCCGGCCCGGGTCCTGGCGCGCCTCCTGCTGGCCACCGGACGGCCCGCGGAGGCGCTGCCGGAGATCGAGGCGGCCCGCAGCGCCGGCGCCCCCTCCGAGGAGCTTCTGCCGTTGCTGGACGACCTGGTCGACGCCGCGGGATCGACCGCGGCCTTGCTGACGAGGTCCGCGGTGCGCGCGGAGACCGGGGACCTGGACGGTGCGGTGGCGGACCTGGAGACGGCGGTGGCGGACGGCGCGGAGGCGGCGGTCCGGGGCGGGGTCGAGACGATCCTGGAGGCGCGACCGGATCACCTCCCGGCAAGGCGGCTGCACGTCCGGCTGCTCCGGGACGCCGGCGACGAGGATGCGGCCCGGAGATCCCTCGACCTGGGCCTGGAGCACGTGGCCGACCGCGCCGACCGCTGCGAGCTCCTGCTGGAGCGCTCCGATCTGCTGCGCGCCTCGGGACGCGGTCACGAGGCTGCCCGGGATCTCCGGGATGCCGAGGAGCTGGCCGAGGACCGGGGGGCTTTCCTGGCCCGGGTCCACCGCGGGTACCTCCGCCGGCTCCGGCAGCAGCTGCCGCGGGTCCCGCCGTCGGCGCGGGTCCGGATGCTCCTCGATCTGGGGCGGGTGGAGGAGGCCGCGGGGGTCCTCGCGGCGGGTGGGATGGACCCGGGCGCGGCGCGGGCCCTCCGGGCGGAGCTGCTCCTCGCCCGGGGCGAGACCGCCCCCGGACTGCTCCTGCTCCGGTCGGAGCGACCCTCCACGGCCCTCGTCGACGGCGCCCAGCGCTGCGATCAGCCCGGCCTGGCCCTGGCGGCGGTGGAGCGGCTGCTGGAATCGGGGGACGATGCCTCCCTGCACCGCGCGAGGAGCCGCCTGGTGCAGGACGTGTGGCGGCGTGAGGTCCGGGACCGGCGCGTGGCCCTCGTGGGTCGCCTGCCCTTCGTGCCCCGAGAGGAGGAGGCCGGGTAGGGCGGTGCGCCCGGCGGCGAGGAACATGCGATGGACTGTCCGATCCTGTGCGGCGGAGAGGGAGCGCCGGTGCGCTGCCCGGACCGTCGCTGCCCGCTGTACGAGGAAGGGGCGCGGACCTGCCAGCTGCTGGCCGCCGCCCGGGAGGGGAAGCCGTTCCCCGAGCTGCTGCAGCCCGCGACGCCGGGCGCCGCGGAGGAATCGATGAAGCGAACCAAGGCGGAGGACCGTGACGACCTGGGCGCGCGGATCGACGGGATCGAGAACCGGATCGCCAACCTGGCGGCGCGCCTGGGGGAGTTCTCCGCCGCGACGGCGGAGGCGCAGGAGCAGTCGGGCGAGGCGCTCCGCAGGCTGGTGGATCGCCTCGGGGAGCGGTTCGAGGGGCTCGAGGAGCAGGTCGGCGGCCTCCCCGAGCGCCTGACCCAGCTCGCGTCGAAGGTGGCCTCGATCGGCGAGCGCCTGGACGGTGCGGACGGGCCGGACTCGATGGACGGGATCGTGGAGCGGCTGGAGCGGGCCCTCGAGCGGATGGAGGTCCGTATCGGGGAGCGTGACGGCCAGCTGCTGCGCGGCACCGAGAGGAACACCGAGGCCCTCGAGGCCCTGCGCGGCCGGGTCGGGAGCCTGGAGGAATCGCTGGCGGGCTCGGACCCCGCGGGCGCCGCGGCACGGATGCGGGATGCCCTCGCGGATGGCATCGGAGGGCTCGGTGTGGACATGGAGCGCAGCGCCCGCGAGCTCGAGGAGCGATTCGAGCGCCTGGAGTCGTCGCTGCGCGAGGCGGTCGAGGGCCATCTCTCGCAGCTGCGGGAGTCGCTGACGGCGGATCGCCCGTGGGAGGAGGTGGCGGCGGGGCAGGGGCAGCTGGCGTCGGAGCTCCAGGCATTGCGGGAGCGTCAGGAAGGCCTGGAGTCGTCGCTGCGGGACGCGGTGCAGGGGCCGCTGTCGGCACTGCAGGATTCGGTGGGGGGATCGCTCGCGGCGCTGCGGGAGTCCTTGACGGAGTCCGGTCCGCTCCAGGACCTCCTGGAGCGCTACCGCCGGCTCGAGGCCACGCTGCAGGGGCAGGCCGAGCGGGACGAGCTGGACCGGTTGGAGCGCGGCAAGGAGGCCGCGCGCCGGGCCGAGAGCCTGACGAGCCTGTCCGAACGGGTCGAAGCGCTGCAGGAAGGGGTGCGGGGCGGCCAGGCGGACGCCGGCCGCATGCGCGAGCAGATGCAGCGGGTCCTCACCGCGGTGGAGTGGATGGACGCGATCCGCGAGGAGGTCAAGCTGGTCCGCGAGAAGCTCACCGCACTGGACGCGGGCACGCTCCGTGGCGAGCTGGAGGCCGGCATGTCCGCCGCCCGCGAGGAGGGCCGTGAGGCGACGACGCGCATCGAGACGAGCCTGTCGCAGATCGCGGGACGTGTCGAGGGCTTCGACGACCTGGCGGAGCGCCTCGAGGCCTCCCGGCGTGACGCCGTGGAGGTCCTGGAGGCGTTGCGCGAGCGGCGCCGCATCGACGAGGCGAACGACCGGCGCGCCCGCGAGGACGAGGCCCACCGCGAGAACGCCCGGGGCGTGGTGCTGTATCACGAGGGTGCCGTGGAGGCCGCGGCGGGGGCGTTCCGCCGGGCGCTGGAGCTCCGGGACGACCTCGCCGAGGCGCACAGCAACCTCGGGCTGGCGCTCAGCCGCATGGACCGTCCGGACGAGGCCGCGGAGGCCTTCCGGCGGGCACTGGAGCTGGATCCGGCGCTGCCCGCGGCCCTGAACAACCTGGGCTTCCTGCACCAGCACCAGGAACGACACGCCGAGGCCGTCGAGATGTTCCGCAAGGCCCTCGAGGCGGATCCGGCCCTGGCCCCCGCCTACGTCAACCTCGGCAACGCCTACTACGGCATGCAGGACCACGAGCGTGCCGTCCAGTCCTGGCGGAAGGCGCTGGAGATCGACCCGGTGAACGCGGACGCGGCCCGAGCCCTCCGCTCCTTCGACCAGGAGATCCCGGGAGCGATGGGCTGATGTCGGCGGACTGGATCCGGAGGATGGAGCAGGCGGTGCGCCGCCAGGCCGCGCTCCCCATCGATGCGTTTCTGCCCGAGCTGCAGGCCGGGTACCTGGAGGCCGGCTCCCTCGAGGAGGGTCCTCCACCCGCGCCGGAGCCCGGCGCGGAGCCGCTCGGCGTTCCCTTCTCGGAGCGCCCCGAGCCACGGTCGCGCCGCCCCGCGCCGCCACGCCGGGAGGAGTCCACCCGGGGTCTGGACGCGGAGATCCAGGAGTTCATGAACAAGGACCAGCGCGGGATCGCGGAGGACGACGACTTCTCGGACTTCCTGGGCTCGGGGATCGACCCCAACCTCGACGAGTGAGTTGGGGTGGTCGCGAGCCGGTCGGGCCGAGGCAGGTTCCGATCGCGTGCGCTGAGAAGCCCAGATTCGTGGTCTCCGGCAAGTACCCGTTGCTTCAGAGTCCAGTCAGGCCCCGGTGGGAGGCTCCGGCCACCCCTTGACCTGCCCATCTACCGTGGATCCCGTCCGGCGTCAAGGATGAAGATCGTCAGAAGCTCATTGTTTTCGGCATGTTACGCGCCTCCGACCTGTGCAGCCGCTGTGGAAAAGCTGTGAGTGCCGTGAGGATCCCCGCGTAGCGTGCGACCGGAGCCCGCGGGCGGCGACCGGTACCGCCGGGCCGGCCGAGGCCGGGTCCCCGGGCGGCGGGATCCGCCGCGCGGCTCAGGGACAGCCCGGGCTCGCGTCGCTCCCGGCCCGGTCGGCATCCGGCGTGCGGGGCAGGCCGTCGGTGCCGTAGCCGTACGGGCCCTCGGGTCCCGGCGCGTGACGCTCGGCGACCACGACCCAGAGCGCCGGGGGGAGCGGGGTCGGCGGCGTCCAGCGGGCGACCCCGGGAGGGTCCTCCTGCCAGCCCGTAGTCGTCGCGAGATCGCAGATCCGGTAGCTCCACTCTCCCGCCTGGATGCCGTCGCCGTTCTTGGCGCCGTAGGCCGTGTAGGTGATCCCCTCCTCCGGCAGCAGCGCGAACCGGAACGTGTCGTCCGCGAGGATCGTCAGCGGCACGGTCGATCCGGCGGGGCTCACCTCGGCGGGAGCGGGGTCGCAGGCGAAGTCGGCCGGGCTCCGGGCGTACAGCGTCCAGCCCTGCAGCATTCCCGCGTCGATGGACTCATGGTCCACGACCTCGAGCTCCCAGGCGCCGAGGGAATCCTCCCCAACGAAGTCCGACAGGCTGCCGGGACCGTCCGGGGGGGCGGCCGCATCGTAGGTGCGCAGGATGTTGTCGCCGGAGCCCCCGGTGCGATCGTGCAGGCGGACGACGGTGCCGGCGGGGGAGCGCAGGTCGACGGTCAGATCCGAGATCCAGGTGTGCGCGATGTCGAGCGCCACGCTCACGTCGCCGACCACGAGCGACTCGGAGACCGGCAGCTGCGAGACGACCCCCGCGGGGGAGCCGTCGGGGATCGGTAGCGGCGTGTCGCTGCTGTGGGCCGACAGCTGCGGGGCGAGGTCCTCGCCCACCGTCAGGGGGACGTCGACGTGGAAGCTCCCCTGATCCGTGGAGACCGCGAGCTGCAGGTCGAGGACGTCGCCGCAGGACAGGGAGGGATCCAGCACGATCTGGAAGCTGCCGGCATCGCTGGCGGCGGCGACGGTCGGGTCAAGGTCCGGCCACGTGCCGCTGGCCCGCGGCATCCGCACGAGAGGAGCCGGGCCGGAGAGGGCGCCGTCGATCCGGGTGGCGCTGGCGGTCCCGACGTTGCGCAGGTCCACGCGGAGGCCCAGCCACTCACCGGGATCGGCGATGCCGTCCCCGTTTCCCGCGGTGTCGTCCATGGTGAGGGCGTCGAGGACCAGGTAGGGCCCGGCCTCCAGCGCACAGCTCGGCAGCAGTGTTCCCAGGTCGTCGATGACCGCGCCGATGGGCACGGCCCGGTTGGGGCAGTTCGCACAGTGGTGCAGGGCGATGACGCGGTGGTCCGCGTAGGCGATCACCGGCGAGCCGGAGGATCCCCCCTCGGTGTCGCACTGGTAGCCCACGTCACCCGGCCCTCCGGTGCAGGGCGGCTCGTCCGTGCCGAGGACCTCGCAGTAGCCGCTCTCGTCGGTGGAGTCGGTGCTGTAGACGCCGATCTCCTTCGGACGTCCGCCGGGATGCTGGGGGATGTAGATGCGTTCCCCGGGGACCGCGGCGCGATCGTCCAGCAGGAGCGAGCCGTACTCCACCTGCGGATCGCCGGCGAGCCGGATGAGGGCATAGTCGAGGTCGGCGTCGTGGCGCACCAGCTCCGCAGCCCCGGACCACACGGTGCCGCGGCAGGACGGACAGCTCGTCCCGCAGAGCGGGGCCTCCGCCAGGAACTCGTAGTCGGTGTTCACCACGGCGATCTCCGGACCGGTGGGCAGCGCGGGGTCGTCGATGCAGTGGTTGTTCGTGATCAGATGGCCCTCGCACCCCACCAGCCACCCGGTGCACAGGAACATGCCGTGCACCAGGAGCCGCGCCACGGCCCGGGAGCTCTGGTAGATCGCCGGCTCCTCCGACTCGTAGCAGACCGCGGCCTCCTTGTCGTCCATCGAGCAGATCGCCTCGGTGCCCGCCGCCGCCTGGAGGTCCGGATCGCCCGCGGCGTAGCGATCGATCGAGACCCCCCAGCCGCCGCCCTGCGGGGACGGGCTGAACAGCTCCACGATCAGCCGGTCGCCGGGGACGTGCGTGGCCCAGAACTCCCCGAGGTCCCCCTTGCCCCGTCCGGTGAAGACGTGCCGGGGACCGCCGTCGGGGGCGCGGACCACGACGTGATCGCCGCGTCCGAGCTCGAAGCGATCGAAGTGCACCGCCAGGTAGGTCGCCCCGGGATGCTCCACGGCGAGGCTCCAGACCGGCGTCTTCCCCCGCCCCCCGGAATAGGGGTGGGGCGAGCCGGCCTCGAAGGGGTAGGCGCGGCCCACCTGCAGGGGGGCCGCCGACGCGGGCAGGAGCGCCGCGCCGGCCAGGGCGAGCCACAGGACTACGTTTCTCGACGCGGAAGGGCGCAAGGGCAGGATCTCCCGGGTGCGTACCGGGGGGCACCGGCCGGGAGAACGTAAGCTCCCGCGTCGAAGGGCGCCAGGGACGGGATCCGCACAGGGGAACGTGTACCGAAGCTGGACGCTCCCGCCGGCCGCCGTGGCCGTTGCCGCCTTCGATCCGACCTCCCCCGGCGATCAGCGAGGCGCGGGAGCGCAGCAGGGGCCCGGGGGGATCGACCGGCCGTGGGGACAGGCGTCCGGGTGCCCCAGGAAGGAGCAGATCCCCTCGGTGACCGCCGGCGAGAGGCGATGCTCGAAGTAGCAGGCCTCCGCCTCCACGTCGCCGGGCGGCATCCCGAACTTCTCGGAGAACAGGATCTCCGCCAGGCGGTGCCGGCGGATCAGCCCCGCGGCGCGGTGCCGGCCGTCCGGCGTGAAGCGGAGCCGCCCGCCGCCGTCGCGCTCGAGGAGGCCCTCCTGCCGCATGCGCTCCCCGATGGAGGTGCGAACGAGCTGCCCGCCCTGGGCGCACACCTCCGGCGGCACCTCCCCGCCCTCCTCCCGCAGCCAGAGGAACTCCAGCACCTCGTCCGCCTGCTCCTCCCGCTGGCCCGGGGTGAGATGGTGCCCCGCGACCACGCCGTGCTCGAGCTGGATCTGGCGATCGGCGCGTGCCCCGACCGTCAGATCGTGGGTGACCATCACGATCGTCTGGCCCCGGTCGTGCACGCGCTGCAGCAGCTCGAGCACGAGCCCCTCGTTCTCCCGGTCGAGACTCCCGGTCGGCTCGTCGGCGAGGACGAGCTTGGGATGGTTGATGAGCGCCCGCGCGATGCAGACCCGCTGCCGCTCGCCGCCGCTGAGCTCCGACGGCAGGTGCGCGAGGCGGTGGCCCAGGCCGACCTCCTCCAGCGCCCGGACCGCCTCCTCCCGGTCGGCGATGGAGTGCAGGTACTGCGCGAGCATCACGTTCTCGAGGGCGGAGAGGTAGGGGAGCAGGTGATACTGCTGGAAGACGAGCCCGACCCCCTCCCGCCGGTAGCGATACAGCTCCGGCCGCGAGAGCCGGGTGAGGTCCAGTCCATCCACGAGGACGCTTCCCTCGTCGACGCCGTCGAGCCCACCGAGGACGTTGAGCAGCGTGGTCTTGCCGGAGCCGGAGGGACCCATCACCGCGGCCCACTCACCCTCTGCGATCTCCAGGCTGACCCGGTCCAGCGCGGTCACGTGCGCGTCGTAGCGCCGGACCACGTCCCGGATCTCCACGAAGGCCATCGTCGATGCCCTCATTCGCCGCGCAGCGCGACGGCGGGGGCCACCCGCAGGGCTCGCCGCAGCGGCAGCAGCACCGCCAGCCAGCAGAGCGCCAGGGTGATTGCCAGGACCGCGGGGGCCACGCCGGCCCGCAGCTCCACGGCCGCGTCGAACACTTGCCGTCCGATCCACCGGGCATCCCAGGCGCCGAGCAGCAGCCCCAGGGCGCCGCCGGCCAGGCCGAGCAGCGTCGCCTCGCCGAGCAGCATCCGCATCACCTCGCCGTCGCTGGCGCCGAGCGAGCGCATCAGCCCGATCTCGGGGGCGCGCTCGACGACGATCGACATCAGGGTCGTCATCACGCACATCCCGGCCAGCAGGAGGACCACGCCGGTGATCAGGAGCATCATCCGGTCCAGCTTCGCCAGCAGCGCCCCGCGGGCCCGGGACACCCGCAGGATCGGCACCGCCTCCAGCCGGCCCCCGGAGGCGCTCCGGAGGCCGGCGGCGATCGCCGCGATCGCCCCGGCGTCCCCCTCGAGGATGCCCGTGACCACGCTGATCCTCCCCGGGCTCCCGGCCGCGACCTGCAGCCAGCGGAGCGGCACCAGGACCTGCTCGTCCTCCGCCTCGCCGGTCTCCACCACCGCCGCCACCTCGAGGACGCGGGTGGGACCGCCCGGGACGCGGATCTCGGCGCGGTCTCCGGGGCCGAGGCCCAGCCGCCGGGCGGTCACCGAGCCGACGACGCAGGCCCCGCCCCCCTCGGGCCAGGCTCCCTCCACCCGCCAGCCGGACGCCAGCGCCCGGGCCGACGACCACTCCACCCCGAGGAGCACGGTGGGCTCGCCCTCGACGGACCCGCCGGCCAGCAGCACCGGCGACAGCGTGAGACCGCGCCCCGGCGGGGCGAGCGCCGCAGCCCGGGCCACCCACGCCTCGTCTAGGGCCGCTCCGGCCCGATCCGCCGCCGGGCGGATCAGCAGGTTCGCGCCGTAGGCCCGTAGCTCGTGAGTCATCTTCCGGCCGAGATCGGCGCGCAGGCCCAGCGCGGTGGCGGTGACCGAGGAGCCCACCACCACCGCCAGCAACGCCAGGGCGAATCCGGCGGCGCGCAGGTCGAGGGAGCGCGCCAGCAGCCGGACGGCCATGCGCCAGCGTCGGACCTCAGAGGCCATGCAGCACCTCCGCCGGCCGGAAGCCCGTGATGCGCCGGGCGGGTAGGGTGCTCCCCAGCAGCGTGATGACCACCGCGCCCGCCACCGCCAGGGGGAACGCGAAGGGGCTGAGCGCCACCGGGGCGCCGAACACCGCGATGCCCACGAGCCGGGCGAGTCCGGCGCCGACCGCCGCCCCGGCCAGGCCGCCCAGGGCGCCGAGCAGCGCCGCCTCGAGCAGGAACATCCCGACCACCTGGCGGTTCGTGGCGCCCATCGCCTTGAGCAGGCCGATCTCCCCCCGGCGCTCCAGCACCCCCGTGGTCAACGAGCTGGTCACGGTGAGCGCCGCCGCCAGGGCCGCCATCGACGCGAGCAGGGCCATGAGTCCCGAGATGCGGTCCAGCACCCGCCCCTCGGCGTCGGCCACCCGGCGGATGGGGCGGACCTCGGAGCCCGGCACCGCCTTCTTCAGCTCGTAGGCGATCGACGACACGAACGGGGTGCACGACCAGGCCTCGAACGCCTCCAGGGAGAGCCGGGACGGGTCCATCCCCAGGCGCGCCGCCGCCGCATCCTCCGGCGTCGTCAGGGCGCTGACGAGGATGCGTCCGACCCGGCCGGGAAGCGACGCCAGCGCCTGCACGGCGTCCAGGTCGGCGATCACCGCGCCGTCCTCCTCGCCGCCGGCCCGCAGGATGCCGGCCACCCGGAAGGTGCGGGGACGACCCTCCCGTCGCAGCTCCAGCGCGTCCCCCGGCCGGAGCCCTAGCCTCCCCGCGAGGGAGACGCCGACGAGCACCTCGTCCCCCGCCGCAGGCCAGCGGCCCTCCACCTGCCAGTACGGCAGCACGTCCCGGATGCCGGCGGTGAAGGGCTCGCCGTCCGGCAGCTCCAGCTCCCGGTCGAACCAGGTTCCCCGGAGCAGCACCTCCCGCCCGCCGGCCGCCGCCGTCACGTCCAGGACCGGGGCCAGGCCCAGGATGTTGTTGATCCAGAAGTTCTCCTTGGCGCGGCGTACGTCCGCCTCGTCGAGGTAGGCCGGCGCCCGCAGGCCGGTGACGTCGACCCCCGCCAGGACCACGGAGCGGCCGGCCCCCGCCGGATAGACGGCCAGGTTCGCCCCGAAGGCCTTCAGCTCGCGGTTGACCTGATCCCCCACGCCCAGCGCCACGTCCAGCAGCGCCGAGGCGGCCGCCGTCCCCAGAGCCACCGCGGCGAACGCCACCATCTTCCGGCGCTTCTGACGGCCGAAGGAGGCGGCGAGGACGCGGGTGAGCACGGCGTCAGCGCCCCGGCACCGCGGCGGCGGCGGTCGCCGCCGCGGCGAAGGCGGGGCGCTGCGAGCGCAGGTCCTCGAGCCGGACGATGGCCTCGTCGCCGGCCACCTCCAGCTCGAGGGGGATGGGGTTGCAGCCCCCCTCGGCCCCGACGGTGCGCGGGTTGATGTCCGCGGCGCAGGCCAGACAGATGAGCCGGCCCGAGGCCTGCACGTAGCCGTAGGCGCCGCAGACCTGGCAGGCGTCGAACGCCGCCTGCAGCCGATCGCCGGTCTGCAGGATCAGGAAACGGACGACGACCCCGTCGATCGCGACCCCGAAGCGGTGCAGCTTCCCGTCGTCGAGCCCGGCCAGCGGGACCCGGACGTTTCCCCCGGCGTCCGCGGCCACCATCCGGGGGGCGTCGAAGGTCTGCGGGAACCGGGAGTAGGCGATGGAGACGGTCAGGCTCAGGACGACCGCCAGGCCCGTGAACCCGGCGACGCGCCGCCACCGGCGGTCCCGCCGCGCCCGCGCCTGGATCAGTCGGCGCTCGGGCCCCGGAGGGGGCAGCGGGGCCGTGGCGCCGCGCCGGGAGGGGAAGAGGTAGATCAGGACGGGGATCGCCAGCAGCGAGGCCATCACCAGCGCCTGGCTCTTGACGATCGGACCGAGCGTCCGCATCGTCCGCGGTCCGATCGGGATCACCCCGGCCTCGGCGTACTCGTGCACGGAGCTGATGAGGAGATGGGCGGCAAACACCAGCAGCACCACGCTGGTCACCTGGAAGAACCGCCCGATGTCGATCCGGACGCTACCCTGCACCAGGGCGATCCCGAAGAGGGTCGCAAGGCCGAGCCCTCCCAGCGCCCCGAGGGTCGACAGCAGGTCCTCGGTGGTGAGGCGGGTCGTGGCCAGGAGCAGGACCGTCTCGGCCCCTTCCCGGAAGATCATCAGGAAGGTCACCGCGAACAGGCCCCAGCCGATGGAGGCGCCGTCCCGGGCGGCCACCTTCGAGAGGCGCCCCTCGATCTCCCGCTTCATCGTCCGGCCGGCGTGCCACATCCACGCGACCATCGAGACCACGAAGACCGCCGCGAGGAGCATGAGCGATCCCTCGTACGCCTCCTCGTTGATCGGCAATCGCCCCAGGGCCGCCGCGGCGCCCAGGCTCGCCGCCATCGCGGCGCCGAGGCCCCAGAACACCCAGCGCTGGAGATGGGCGCGGCCGCTCCGCCGCAGGAACACCAGGATGATCCCGATCACCAGGGCGGCCTCGATGCCCTCGCGCAGGGTGATGATGAACGCCTCGAACACGTCAGGACTCCTCGTGGCCGTCGCAGCGGCGGCAGTAACCCTCGATGCGCAGGGTGTGATCGGTCATGCGGAAGCCGTTCCGCTCGCACACGGTCCGCTGGAGCTCCTCCAGGGGCCCGTCCGAGAACTCCAGGAGCGCGCCGCAGCCGAGGCAGACCATGTGATGGTGATGTCCCCGGCCGGCCATGGACTCGTAGAGGGGCACGCCGCCGGAGGCGGTGACCCGGTGCACGAGGCCCGCCTCGAGCAGGTGGGCCAGGGTGCGGTAGATCGTCGCCCGGGAGGCGCGGACCTTCCGCTCCCGCAGGTCCTGGAGCAGCGAGTCGACGTCGAAGTGACCCTCCCGGCCGGCGACCGCGCGGGCGATCGCCAGGCGCTCCGCGGTGATCTTCAGGCGATGGTCCGCGAGATAGCGGGAGAAGGTGCGGCTGGCGTCCATGCCGGGCTCCGGGGTGACGGCGGAAACGATATTGCGACCCAATCTCAATTATGAGCCGGGGGCAGTGCGCTGTCAACCCGGGGGAGGCCCGGGGCGGCCCGTGGGGGCGCCCCGGAGGGCGGGATCGGGTTCCGGGACGGCCCTCGGAATCCCGCCGGGGGAAAGCAGATCGAATTTTTTGTCCGGATCGTGTCGTTTTTCGCTTCACAAAACCAGCTCCCCCTCGTAATATCCCCAGGTAGCAGTTCCCTGGGAAAAATACCTGGGAGCTGCGGTGTTTTGCTCGGGGGCTGGGTACGCCTCTCCTCCGGGTCGGCCGGCCTTGCTTCACGGGATGGCTTCCGACCTCATACCCCTCCGTGGGGACCGTGCCCGGCCCCCCGAGCCTTGCCGTTGCGGGGGGTTGCGGGTGTCCTAAGCGTCGGGCGAGGCCTTCCCCTTCCGGGCCCGCGGGCGTCGGCAGGCCGCCCGCGAGTGCCCCAGGTCGGGTCAGACGGTTCGCCCGCAACCCCCCTCCCATGGCGGCCCCCGCCGGTGGTGGACGGTTTCCCGATCCCGGAGTACGTTAGCGCCTGCGGTCTCCACCGGGGCCGCCGGAGGCCCCATGACCACCCGACCGTCCTCGCTGCAGATCTGGTCGACCTGCCCCGCCACGCGCACGGACCACGCTCCGGAGCGGCCCGGGTTCTACGCGGAGGCCGGGGAGGCCTTCCGGCGCCGGGTGGCCGACGTGGCACGGTGGAGCGAGGCCGCGGGTTGCCGGGGGAGCCTCATCTACATCGACAACTCCCTGCCGGACAACTGGGCCCTGGCGCAGATCCTGATCGAGGCCACGCGGCACCAGGTCCCGCTCATCGCGACGCAGCCCGCCTACATGCACCCCTACTGGGCGGCGAAGCAGATCACCAGCCTCGGACATCTCTATGACCGGCCGGTCGCCCTGAACATGCTGGCCGGCGCGTTCCGGAACGACCTGCTGGCGCTCAACGACCCCACCCCGCACGACCGGCGCTACGACCGCATGGTCGAGTACACGGAGCTGATCTACCGCCTGCTGGAGGGGCGGCCCGTCACCTACGAGGGGGAGTTCTACCAGGCCCGGGGGCTGACGCTCCACCCGCCCCTGGACGCCTCCCTCCGGCCCGAGCTGCTGATGTCGGGCTCCTCGCCCGCCGCGATGGCGGCCGCCCGACGGCTCGGCGCGGTGGCGGTGCGCTACCCGAAGCCGGTGGCGTTCTACGAGGAGCATCCCCTGGAGCCGGACATCCGCTTCGGGCTCCGCATCGGGATCGTCGCCCGGGAGGACGAGGCGGCCGCCTGGGAGGCGGCCCGGGAGCGCTTCCCCGAGGATCGCAAGGGGCAGATCGCGCACCGGATGGCGATGAAGACCAGCGATTCCTCCTGGCACAAGCAGCTCAGCGCCCTGGACGAGGAGGAGCTCTCCGACGCCTTCCCTTACTGGCTGACCCCCTTCCGGAACTACAAGACGTTCTGTCCCTACCTCGTGGGGACCTACGACCGGCTGGCCTCGATCGTGGCCCGCTACGTCCGCGTCGGCTTCCGCGTCTTCATCACGGACATCCCGGTCCGGGACGACGACCTCCGGCACCAGCAGGAGGTGTTCCGGCGCGTCGAGGTCCTTCTCCGGGCCGATCCGGCCTGATCCGGGCCCTGCCCCCCCTGCAGGTTCCACCCGCCGGCGGAACCTTCCGGCGTCGGTCCCCGTTTCCCGGTGTGCGGAGGGAACGACGGGCGTTCCCGGGGACGCGGAGGGAATCGCGATGAGAGGGAAGCTGACGATCGGAGCGCTGGTCCTGGCCCTGGCCATGCCCCTGGCCCTGGCGAACGGCTCGGCGCTGTGGCTGCACGTGAAGGTGGATGACGGAGACGAGACGGTCCGGGTGAACGTTCCCCTGTCGCTGGTGGAGAGCATCCTGCCGGCGATCCACGTGGACGAGATGCAGGGCGGCAAGATCCGGCTTGACGCGTTCGACGACGAGGATCTGGAGGGGATCGACCTGCCGCAGCTCTGGCAGGCGGTCCGCGACCTGGACGACGCCGAGTTCGTGACCATCGACGGGCGCCACGAGAGCGTCCGGGTCTACAAGGAAGGGGACTTCCTGCGGATCGACGTCGAGGAGCACGGCGACGAGCACGTGGCCGTCCGGGTCCCCATGGAGGTGGTCGACGCGCTGTTCTCCGGCGAGCCGGGAGAGCTGGATCTCCTCGCCGCGCTCGACGCGCTCGGACGCTACACCACCGAGGATCTCGTCCACATCCAGGACGGCCGGAGCATCGTCCGGATCTGGGTGGACGCCCGCAACACCATTGACTGAGGAGCCCGCCATGAGTCTCTGGAAGAAGCTGCTGATCCTCGGGCTGGTGCTGTTGCT
>JASFRI010000024.1:0-20501 GCA_050115015.1 Acidobacteriota bacterium | reverse complement strand
GCGTCCGCGGCGGTCCCCTCGGGTCGGGTCGATGGCTGACCTCGGGCGCCGCCCTCCTCGCAAACGGCTCGCGCGCGGGCCGCGGAGTTTTTCAGCAGCCTGCTAGAGGTCCGGCCGAAAAGTCTGATGCCGTCGGAGGCGACCGTTTCCGGCTCGAGGGGCTGTTTGTGGGTCCTGCGGGGGACTACTTGGCGAGATTCCGCCCCAGCAGCTTCAGGGCGACGCGGAGCAGCAGCGCGGCGATGGCGATGCTCAGACCGACACTGGCCACGACGGTGGTGACGATCAGCACGGAGTTCATCCCGTTCCTCTTGGTGGGCGGCACCTTCCGAGCGGAGGCGACGCATGGTTCGACTGGGACCGGCCCTCGGGGCCGCCGGTGGAAGGCGGCCGGCTGGTTGGACCCTTCGCCGCGCCGGCGTTCGACGAAAGCTCGGGAAATATAACAAATGGATCGTCGTTGCGCAAGATGTTCCGCAGAAAAAGGTTGTCGCGTCCCGGGCCTTCCGGCTTGAAGGCGGGGCCCCGGCGGTGTAGCATGCAGAGACTTCGCGAACCGGTCCGACCCGGGACCGGTCCCGGGGGGCGCGCGTTGCCCCCGCCCGCCGCTGGACGCTCGGATGTCTCTCGATTGCCTCGCCACGGAACGGGTCCGTGGCGGCCAGGGAGGAGCCCGGATGAAGAACGCCGCTGAGCCTGCGCCCGTGCTGTCGGACGGCGCCCTGATCGCCGGCGCCAGTCTCGCCCGTCGGTCCCGGGAGATCGAGGATCTGCTCCAGGCGCTGCCGGATCGCCCGGAGCTGGAGCGCCTCTACGACCGCAAGGTCCCGATGAGGCAGATCCTGCAGCTGCTCGGCCGGAACGTGGAGGAAGGGCAGATCCGCTACCTGTCCCGCTGCGCCGATCCCCGCGCGGAGGTTCGACGCATCCTGGAACGATCATGAACCCACCGGAGCGGGAGCGGCTCCGGGAGTTGCTCCGGGAGCGGTCGCTGCGCTTCGGGGAGTTCGTGCTCGCGTCCGGTCGGAAGAGCTCCTTCTACTTCGACTCGAAGCAGACCACCCTGCATCCCGAGGGCGCCTATCTGACCGCCCGCTGCATCCTCGATCTGGTGCGGCGGCTCGAGGTCCCGGTCCGCGCGGTGGGGGGCCTGACGCTGGGCGCCGACCCCATCGTCTGCGCGGTGACGGCGGTGAGCCATCTCGAGGGCCTTCCCCTGGCCGGGTTCATCGTCCGCAAGGAGGCCAAGGGGCACGGGACCGCCCGGGAGATCGAGGCGGCCCCCGAGCCCGGCACGCCGGTGCTCATCGTCGACGATGTCGTGACCACGGCGGGATCCACGCTGAAGGCCATCGAGGCCGCCGAGGCCGCGGAACTCCGCGTCCAGGCGGTCACGTGCCTGGTGGACCGGGAGGAGGGAGGCGCCGCGGCGCTGGCGGCGTACCCCTTCCACCCCATCTTCCGCCGGGGCGAGATCCTCCCGGACTCGTGATCTCCTCGCTCAATCGCGGGCCCCGCCGCGATCCCGGCATCATCGAGCTCCCCGAAGGGATGTCCGAGCCGGTCCTGTCCCTGGCGGAGCACCCGGACGGCCTGAGCTGGGAGGCGATCTTCGGGCGTCGCGGGCGGGTGGAGATCGAGGTCGGCACCGGGAAGGGGAACACCCTCGTGCAGCTCTCCCGGGCGGCCCCGGAGGTGGACTTCCTGGGCGTCGAGCTCGGGATGAAGTACGTCCGGCTGACCCGGGGGCGTCTGGCCAAGGCGGGCGTGGCGAACGCTCGGGTGGTTGCGGCGGAGGCCGAGTGGGTCCTCGGCCGGCACGTCCCCGAGGGCTCGGTCGCCGCGATCCACGTCTACTTCCCGGACCCGTGGCCCAAGAAACGGCATGCCAAGCGGCGCCTGTTCCGGCCCGGAGTGCCGCCGCTGTTCCGCCGGTGCCTGGAACCCGGAGGATCCGTACGGATCGCCACGGATCACGAGAGTTACTTCGCGCAGATCCTGGAGGTGATGGAAGCCGAAGGGTTCCGGCCCGACCCCACGGCGGACTGGGACCAGGGGCCGGTCAGCGCCTTCGAACGGAAGTACCGCGAGCAAGGCCGCCGGATCCACCGGATCGTCTACCGGTAGGGTCCCGCACTCGAGGAGCTCATGAACGAGATGCAGCCACGGATCCGCGTCGGACACTCGCCCGACTCCGACGATGCCTTCATGTTCCACGGCATGGTGAACGGCAAGATCGACACCGCAGGACTCCGGATCGAGCAGATCCACCAGGACATCGAGACGCTGAACCGGCGCGCCCTGGAGGGCGAGCTGGAGCTCACCGCGGTGTCGGTGCACGCCTACGCGTACCTGCACTCCCGCTACCGCATCCTGCGGTGCGGCGCCAGCATGGGGGACGGGTACGGCCCGCGCGTCGTGGCGCGGAAGCCGCTCACCCGGGAACAGCTACGCCGGGTTCGCATCGCGGTCCCCGGGCGGATGACGTCGGCCTTCCTGGCGCTGGCCCTCTACCTGGAGGGTGAGTTCGAACACGAGGTCGTGCCCTTCGACGGCATCCTCGACGACGTCGCCGGGGGACGCTTCGAGGCGGGCCTCGTGATCCACGAGGGCCAGCTCACCTACGGCGATCAGGATCTCCACCGGGTCGTGGACCTGGGAGAATGGTGGGGGGCCGGGAACGACGGGCTGCCGCTGCCCCTCGGGGCGAACGCCGTGCGGCGGGATCTCGACGAGGCCACCACCGCGCGGGTCTACCGTGCCCTGCGGGACAGCATCGACTACGGGCTCGGCCACCGGGAGGAGGCGATCCGCTATGCGGAGACCTTCGGCCGCGGCCTCGATCGCGCCCGGACCGACGCCTTCGTGGGCATGTACGTGAACGAGTGGACCCAGGACCTCGGCGAGCGCGGCTGCGAGGCGGTGCAGCGTTTCCTGGACCAGGGCCACGAGGCCGGCCTCCTCCCGGAGCGGGTGGTGGCGGAGTTCGTGGGGCCTTGAGCCGGCAGGAGGCTGACACCCGCGGCGCGCCGGGACCCGCGAACGCCGTGTTGGACCTGGAGGCCGGTCTGCGGGGGGCCGCGCTGGTCGACGTGTCGGACCGCAGCCGGATCCGGGTGGCCGGGGAGGAGCGGCTCGAGTACCTGCACCGGATCACGGCGCAGGCCTTCCAGGAGCTGGTGCCACCCTGCGGTGCCCGGGCGGCGCTGCTCGAGCGCACCGGGAAGATCGTCGACGTGTTCACCGCCCATGCCTTCCCCGACCACGTGCTGCTGCTCGGCTCCCGGGCGAATCAGGAGCGGGCCCTGTCCTGGCTCCGGCGCTACATCTTCCGCAGCCGGGTGCGGGTGGAGGACCGCACCGCCGCCACGGGACAGCTACTGCTGACCGGGCCACGGTCCACGGAGGTCGCGGCGGCGCTCACCGGAGGGACGGCGGTCCCGCTCCACGGCTGGGCACCGATCCCCGGCACGGCATCCGGCCTGCTCATCCGCACGGACGCGGGGGGCTGGCTCCTGCTGGGCGAAGAGGAGGAGATCTCGGTGCTCCGGGCCCGGGCCCTGCAGGCCGGCGCCGACCACGGTCTGCGATTCGTGGGGCGCGAGATCTGGACCGTCCTGCGGATCCTCCACGGCCTGCCGGACGGCGGCGCGGAGCTCGACGAGCGCACCAACCCCCTGGAGGTCGGCCTCGACGACTCGGTGAGCCTGACGAAGGGGTGTTTCACCGGCCAGGAGGCGCTCGCGAAGATGGTGACCTACAGCAGCGTGAAGCGCCGTCTCGCCGGGCTGCGCCTCCCGCCGGGGGAGCCGCCGGCCGCCGGCGCGTCCCTCCGGTCCGGCGGCGAGACCGTGGGGCGGCTGACCAGCGCGACGGCGGTCCCCGGGGGCGACGCCGCGATCGCGCTGGCCCTGGTCGCCCGGTCCGGGGTGCGCCCGGGAGACCGGCTGCAGGTCGAGGGCTCGGCGGGGGACGCCGAGGTCGTCGAACTTCCCTTTCCCGCGGTCCGGTGAGACCGCCCGGAGATCGAGGGATGCGTGCTCTCTTCGTGGTGCTGGCCCTCGCGGCCACCGGCGCCGGTCCGGAGCTTCCCTCCGCGGACCTCGCGGGGCTCACCGCCCGTATCGAGCAGGACCGTGGACATCCGCTGCTGATCAGCTTCTGGGCGACCTGGTGCGTCCCCTGCGTCCAGGAGATCCCGGCGCTCAACGGCCTGCAGGAGGCGCTCGGTCCGGCGGGTGCGCGCTTCCTCGCGGTGTCGCTGGACCGCCTCGTCTACCCGGACCCGGACGAGGCTCGCCGCCGGGTGGCGGACGTGGTGGCGTCGGAGTCCTTCCGCCTTCCGGTCCTGCTCTACGCAGGCGATCCCGAAGCGCTCTCCCGGACCTACCAGGTTCCCGCGGGACTGCCCCACGCGCTGCTGCTCAGCCCGGACGGCGCGGTCCTCGAGCGGGTCGAGGGCCAGCTCCGCGAGGGCGAGGTCGGGCGCCTGACGGCGCGGATCCGGGCGGCCCTGGAGGGGGACTGACGCGGCGGGAGGTCCCCCTCACACCGCTCCACGACCGCGGAACACCGCCGGGATCGTCATCCAGAGGATCTTGAGGTCCAGCCACAGGGACCAGTTCTCGATGTAGAACAGGTCGTAGTCGAGCCGCTTGGCGAGGGACGTGTTCCCCCGCAGGCCGTGCACCTGCGCGAACCCGGTCATCCCCGACTTCACCCGGTGGCGGAGCATGTAGCGTGGGAAGCTCCGGCGGAAGTCCTCGATGAACACCGGCCGCTCCGGACGGGGGCCCACGAGGCTCATCTCGCCGCGAAGGACGTTCACGAGCTGGGGCAGCTCGTCCAGGCTGGTCTTCCGGAGAATGCGGCCGATCCGCGTCACCCGCGGGTCCCCGTCGGTGGCGAAGCGTGCTCCGGTGGATTCCGCGTCCTGCTGCATCGTCCGGAACTTGAGGATCTGGAACCGCCGGCCATCCAGCCCCATGCGCTCCTGGCGGTAGAGGACCGGGCCGGGGGAGCTGAGGCGGACGGCGAGGCTCAGCAACGCCATCAGCGGGGAGAGCACCACGAAGCTGATCCCCGCGAGGATCAGGTCGGCGAGCCGCTTGCAGACCGCGTTCCAGCCCCCCATGGGCGAGGCCTGCAGGGAGATCAGCGGGAGGCCCTCGAGCTCGGCCACGCCGCCCCGCAGCCGTACGTGGTGCGCGAAGTCCGGCACGACCCACACGTCCACCATCGCGTCGCCGAGGTACTCCAGGATCTCGCCGAGGTGCCTCTGCTCCGCGGTGGAGAGGGCCACGATGACCAGGTCGACCTGCTCCCGCTCGGCGATGGACTCCACGTCCTCGTACGTCCCCAGGACCGGGATGCGGCGGACCCGGGTCCCGACCCGCTCCCGGTCCGGAGCGAGCAGCCCGACGAGCCGGTAGCCCAGCTCCGGGCTCCACTGCAGCCGCTTGAGGACCTGCCGGGCCGGCTCGCCGATCCCGAGGACCAGCACGTTCCGGAGCCCGACCCCCTTTTCTCCCAGCGAGAGCAGCAGCCAGCGTCCCAGGGCCCTCTCCGCCACCAGCGCCACGGTGGACAGACACCAGAACAGCACCATCATGATCCGCGAGTACGAGTAGATCCGCAGGAAGAAGATGAGCGCGAAGGTGAGCAGGGTGCCGAAGGTGTGCACCTGGAGCAGGGCCGCGATCTCCTCGCCGAAGGTGCGCGCCCGGCTGCGGCCGGCGCTCCCGACCTGCAGGAGCGCCGCCCAGACCAGGAGCATGATCCCCAGGAGGATGACGTAGGGCTGGAACTCTGGACGGGGATCGAAGAGGGGGATCCAGCCGGTCTCGAAGCGAACGACCCAGGCGAGCAGGAAGCTGCCGGCGACCACGGCGAGGTCGGTGGCCCGCTCGAGGGCGCGCAGCTTGTCCCGGCTACGGATCATCGACTGGCCCTCCGCGAGCGCATCTCCTCGTCGAGGCCCAGGGCCGCGCGAAGCCGGTCCCGGAAGACCTCGATATCATAGCTCTCCGCATGGCGGCGGATCGGCCCCGGATCGAACGGGGCGGCCTCTGCCTCGAACCGCTCCAGGGCCCGGCGCAGGTCCGCTGCCTCCGCCCCGTCGTAGAGGAGACCGGTGGCCGGCTGGCCACCGCCCGGCGGGACGATGACCTCGGGGACCCCGCCTTCGTTCCGGGCGATGACGGGGCGGCCGCAGGCCATCGCCTCCAGAGGGACGATCCCCGCATCCTCGACCCCGGGCATCAGGACGGCCCGGCAGACACGGTACTCCCGGAGCAGCCTCGCGTCATCCACGTGGCCCAGGAACTCCACCTCCGCCCCGGCGCCGCGACGGAGGGTCTCCAGGCAGGGGCCATCGCCCACCACCCGGAGCCGTCGTCCCGTCCCGCGAAAGGCCTCGACGGCGACATCCACCCGCTTGTAGGGCACCAGCGCCGAGACCACGAGGTAGTGCCCCCCCGGCGCGCCGGCGGGCGAGGGCCGGAACCGGGACGTGTCCACGGGAGGGGGGATCACTTCCGCCGGACGGCCGTAGCAGCGCAGGATGCGGTCCGCCACGTGATGGGAGTTCGCCAGGAACCGGTCGACCCCGCGGGCGCTCTCCCGATCCCAGTCCCGGAGCCGGCCGACGGCCCGGCGGACCAGGGGTAGCGGGATCCGGTTCCCCCGGCCGGCCCCGAAGTAGTCGTCGAAGCGATCCCAGGCGTAGCGCATGGGAGTATGACAGTAGCAGACGTGCAGCGCTCCGGGGGGCTTGCGGATTCCCTTCGCCACGCAGTGGCTCGAGGAGACCACCAGCTCCGCACCGGACAGGTCGAAGCTCTCGACGGCGCGGGGAAACAGGGGCAGCGCGTACCGGTACACCCTTCGCAGGGACGGCAGCCGCTGCAGGAACGACGTGTGGATCCGCATCCGCTCGATCGGTGCCGAGGCGGAACCAGGGATGTGGAACAGGGTGTAGAGCTCGGCCTCGGGGAACAGCCCGGCCAGCACCTCGAGCACCCGCTCGCCCCCCCGCATCCCGGTGAGCCAGTCGTGCGCCAGCGCCACCCGCCGCGGTCTCGAGGACATGCTCAGCTCGCGCCGCGGCCGGTGAGGACCGCAGGGATCGTCCGCATCAGGATCTTGAGGTCCAGCCAGAGGGACCAGGAGTCGATGTAGCGCAAATCGAGGCGCATCCACTCCTCGAAGTCGACCTGGTTCCGTCCGCTGACCTGCCACAGGCACGTGACGCCGGGCTTCATGCTGAGCCGGCGCCGCTGCCACCGGCGGTACCGGTTGACCTCCGCCGGGATGGGCGGACGCGGACCGACCAGGGACATGTCCCCCAGGATGATGTTGAGGATCTGCGGCAGCTCGTCCAGGCTCGTGCGGCGGAGGAGGCGTCCGACCCGGGTCACGCGGGGATCGCGCCGCATCTTGAACACCGGTCCGTCCATCTCGTTCCTCGCCTCCAGCTCCGCCCGGCGAGCCTCGGCGTCCTGGACCATCGACCGGAACTTGTACATGCGGAATCGCCGGCCGTGCAGGCCGCTGCGCACCTGGGCGAACAGGACGGGCCCCCGGCTGTCGAGCTTGATCGCCAGGGCGATGAGAAGGCCGGGGATCAGGAGCACGGCGAAGAGGAGTAGGCCAACGGTGAGGTCGAAGAGCCGCTTCAACGCGAGGGCGAAGGTGTTCGTCGAGGTGGTGGTGAAGGTCAGCAGCGGCCGGCCCTGGAACTCCTCCAGCTGGGCCTTGGCGATCAGATGGGGGAACATGCCGACGGCGATCCGGGCGTTGATGCCGAGGTCCTCGCACAGGAGGAACGACTCCTCGAACTCGCCCAGCATCCGCCCCGGGACCACGAAGATCACCTCGTCCACCACATGCTCGGAGAAGATGCGCTCCAGGTCGCGAACGTGGCCGAGCACGGGACGCCCCCCGATCCGGCCGGGACCCGCCGTGTCGTCGGCACGCTCACGGATCAGGCCGATCAGCGACAGCCCCCAGGCCCGGTTCTGCTCGACCAGGTCGGCGTACTCCTGCGCCTCCGGGCCGGTGCCCACGATCACCACGTGACGCCGGACGAGGCCGCCGCTCCGGTACCGCCGGAGCATGGCCCGCAGGAAGAGCCGGCTGCCGGCGATGAACACGAGGTTCACGATGCCGAAGAGCACGAGGAAGGACCGGCTGATGTCCTGCTCCTTCAGCAGGTAGGCGGCGGCCAGGACGATGCCCAGGCCGATGGCGTTGGCCTGCACCAGGTCGGCCAGCAGCCGGCGGAAGGTCATCAGCCGTGCGGAGGAGTAGAGCCGGAAGGCGAAGAAGAGGGTCACCCACGCCGGGAGGATGACGGCGAACATCCAGAGGTAGCGTTCCGGCTGGAACAGCCCCGCCGGGAAGCGGTCCGGGGCCACGGCGGTGAGCACCCGGTCCCGGATCACGTAGGCGGCCTCGAAGGAGAGGATGAGCGCCAGCACGTCGAACAGCACCGTCGCCGTGGCGAGGAGCCGGGTTTGCTCCTTGATCATGGCCTCACGCTCTCCCGCTCACCGCCCCGGGCCGTCCCGGCGTGTTTCAGGTTGAACTTGATCCACGACTTGAAGTGCTCGTACTTCCGGCGGTTCAGGAAGCCGCCGGCCGAGGCCCGCCGGTGGTGATGGACCATCTCCGCCGATGGGTCGTAGACGACCTGCCACCCCTCCTGCTGGAGACGAACGCAGAGGTCGACGTCCTCGAAGTAGATGAAGTAGCGCTCGTCCATCACCGTAGCACCGATCGCCTCGCGCCGCATCATCATCGCGGCGCCCAGCACCCAGTCCACGGCACGCACTTCGTCGCGGTCCCAGTCCGCCATCAGGTGGCGCCGCACGATCGGATGGTCCGGGAAGATCCGTGCCAGGGGGGTGCGCCGCAGGGCGTAGGTGGCCATCGTGTAGTGGGTGCGGGAGGACGCCTGCACGCTCCCGTCGGTGTTCCACAGTCGCGGCGCGACCAGGCCGGTCCGCGGGTTGCGCTCCAGGTGGCCGTGGAGGCGGGCCAGGGCGTCGGGCCGGACCACGACATCGGGGTTGAGAACCAGCAGGTGCCGTCCGGCGGCCTCCCGCCAGGCCCGGTTGACGGCGCGCGCGTAGCCGAGGTTGCGGGCGTTGCGCAGCAGCCGGGCCTCCGGGAACCGCTCGCGCACGAGGTCGGCGCTGCCGTCGGTGGAGGCGTTGTCCACCACGAACAGCTCCCGTCGGGCCGGGGCCTCCGCCTTCCGGAGGGACTCCAGACAGTCGGGCAGCCACGGTGTGGAGTTGTACGCCACGATCACGATGCTGAGATCGACGGGCCCGTGGGTCACGGCCTGGGTGCTCCCGCGCCGGG
The DNA here is from genome assembly GCA_050115015.1 of Acidobacteriota bacterium. Classification (GTDB taxonomy): domain Bacteria; phylum Acidobacteriota; class Polarisedimenticolia; order CBDVAL01; family CBDVAL01; genus JASFRI01. Next base: position 11,132 of record JASFRI010000024.1, on the reverse strand, counting down.
CGGCGGTCCCTCTGCCGATGCCGCCCCCCGGGCCCTCATCTTGTACCATGTTCGCGCCGCGCCGGTGAAGGCGCGCCCGGAGGCCCCGCGGGATGGAGGGTTCCCTGAATGTCCACGTCGTCATCCTCAACTGGAACCGCTGGGAACTCACCCTCGACTGCCTGCGCTCCCTGGCCGCCCTGGACCCCGCCCCCGGCAAGATCTGGGTGGTGGACAACGGCTCCACCGACGGTTCGGTGCGGCACCTCCGCGAATCGGGCCTGGCGCCGAACCTCCTGGAGAACCCTCGGAACCTCGGCCACGCGGCCGGGTGCAACCGGGCGGTCCTCCGGGCCCTCGAGGAGGACGCCGGGTTCGTCTGGCTCCTGAACAACGATACGGCGGTGGAGCCCGGCTGTCTCGGTGCGTTGCTGCGCCGGGCCCGCGAGGACCCCGCCATCGGCGCCGTCGGCTCCGTCCTGCGCCATCCGGGAGTCTCCGGGCGGATCCAGGCCTGGGGCGGGGGCCGCGTCGGCCGGTGGACGGGGTGGGCCCGGCACGTCCGCGGTCCCGGCCGCCGGCTCGATTATCTCACGGGAGCCTCCGTGCTGATCCGGTCGGAGGCCCTCCGGGCGGTGGGTCTGCTGGACGAGGGTTTCTTCTTCTTCTGGGACGATACCGACCTCGGATTCCGTCTCCGCCGCGGGGGGTGGCGGCTTGCGGTGGCGGCGGACGCGGTGGTCCGCCACCGCGAATCCGCCACCATCGGGCCGCGCACCGCCGACCGGGCGCGCCTGTTCGCCGACGGGATGGTCCGTTTCTTCCGGCGGCACGCGCGGCTGCCCCTACTCCCGGCCACCGGCGGCCTGGTGCAGCAACTGGCCCGCGCCGTCTGGCACGGCTCCGGACGCCAGTGGGCGGGAACCTGGCGGGGCTGGTTCGAGGGCTGGCGCGATCCGGCGGGGGCGCCGTGAACCGCGTCTCGCTGATCCTCACGGTCCTCGACGAGGAGGCCGCCCTCCGGGATCTTCTCGATTCGCTCTGCCTCCAGACCCGGGCCCCCGACGAGATCGTCGTGGTGGACGGTGGATCCCGGGACCGGACGGTGTCGATACTGCGGGAGTACCGGGACCGGCTGCCCCTGCGGGTGGAGGTGGTCCCCGGCTGCAACATCAGCGAGGGCCGAAACCTCGCGATCCGCCTGGCCGTCCACGACCGGATCGCGAGCACCGACGCCGGGGTGCGACTGCCGCGACGCTGGGTTGAGCGGCTCGTGGAGCCCCTCGACGCGAGCGCCCCGGCCCCGGCGGTCGCGGGCCTCTACCGGTCCGCGCCGCGGACCGCGTTCGAGGCGGCCCTGGGCGCGACGGTGATCCCGGAGCTGGAGGAGGTCGATCCCCGGACGTTTCTTCCCAGCAGCCGGTCCGTCGCGTTCACCCGGGACGCGTGGGAACGGGCGGGGAAATACCCGGAGTGGCTGGACTACTGCGAGGACATCGTCTTCGATCTACGCCTGCGGGAGCAGGTCGGCGCCTTCGCCCTGGCGCCGGAGGCGGTGGCCGATTTCCGGCCCCGGTCAAGCGTCGCCGCGTTCTTCCTCCAGTACTACCGTTACGCCCGCGGCGACGGCAAGGCGGGCCTCTGGCCGCTGCGGCACGCGATCCGCTACGGGACGTACCTCGTGGGGCTTCCCGGGGTGGCCGCCGCCGGGACCGTCGTCCCGTGGGCCTGGGCGGTCGGTGCCGCCGGGGCCGCGGCAGGGCTGTTCTTCCGCCCGTACCGGAGGCTCCCCAGGGCGGTCGCAACGCTCCCGCCGGCAGGGCGGCTGCGGGCGGCGCTCTGGGTGCCGGTGCTCCGGGTGACGGGAGACGTCGCGAAGATGGTCGGATACCCCGTCGGCCGGATCTGGCGCCTCCGCAACCGACACCGGGATCCCCGCCTGGAGTGGCGGTACCGCCGACGCGCTTGAGCCGATCTCGCCGCCGGCCTTCCGGAGCCGCACCAGCCGCAGCCGCGGTGCGTCGAAGAGCACCTCCTCGGAGCGGAAGCCCGCGCCGCGGATCGTCCGCAGGACCTCGCCGCCGGGATCGTAGAGGTCCGCCAGATAGTCGACGAAGAGGACCTCCGGGACGCCCCACAGCCCGTCCGCGAGGTTGGGCTCGAGGGTCGGACCTCCGCCGCCGGGATCCACCAGGCCCGGCAGCAGCTCGAGGTCGTCGCGCCGGAGGTAGTAGCGCACGGGCGCGAACGGCGCCACGAACGGGAAGACCACGGCGGCGCCGGGGGCGGCCTCCGACTCCAGGGCCTGCACGAGGGCGCGCCAGTCCTCGCGGGCGCCGCCGGTGGCCGCGCCCGCGGCGATCCCCACGACGCAGGCGGCCAGCACCAGGACGGCCGCGGCCCGCCGCGGGAAGGCCCGGCGATCCCGCGGAGAGGGCCGTACCCCGGCCGCGACGCCGATGCAGCACGCGGCGGCGGCACCGAGGAAGTAGCGGGGCGCGAACACGTTCAGGCGGAAGGAGAGCCCGTAGGCGGCGGCCAGGGGAACCGTCGCCAAGGCGCACGGCCCCCATCCGTTCCGCCGGGCGCCCCGTAGCAGGAGGTACGCGACCGGGAGCGACCAGAGGAAGAGCTCATCGCTGCGGGTCCCTCCGCCGCGCAGGAACGCCCCCAGCGTCCGCAACACCAGCAGCGGCGAGTGCCGGAACGGGATCCAGCTCCTCGGGGCTCCCGCCGCCTGGTCCAGGAAGGTCGGCAGCCATGGGACGAAGGCCGCGGCACCGATGCCGGTGGCGATCCACCAGTCCCGCGGGAGCCGGGCACGGCGGTCCTCCTCCAGCCACGGCAGGAGCGCCAGCGCCAGCCACCAGAGCGCCGTGAGATAGTGGACGTAGAGCCCGGCCGCCAGCAGGAGACCCAGCGCGACGGTGGGCCGCCAGCCCGAAGCCCTGCGGGCGCGGTTCCAGACCGCCCACTGGGCGAGCCAGAGGAGCCCCAGCAGGGCGCACGCCCGGGCCTCCCGGCTCGCGGCCACGGCGAAGGGGGAGACCGCCGCCAGGCAGACCGCCCAGCGCGCCGTCGTCCGATCCCCCGCCGATCCCAGCGCGAGACGGTAGACCAGCGGGAGGGCGAGGACGCCGCAAGCCGCCGAGAGGGAACGCAGGGCCCACTCCGTCGGGGGACCGGCCCCCCAGCCCGTCCAGGGCATCACCCAGGCGTGCAGGAGCAGGTAGTAGCCGGGGGGATGGACGTCCGCGGCGGCCGCGCCCAGCACCTGGCCCGGAAAGAGCGTCGCGACCCGCGCACTGATCGCCTCGTCCAGCCAGAGCGACGCGACGTCCAGCCGATAGGTGCGCAGCACGCCCCCGGCGACCAGCGCGGCCCAGAGCCAGGGGTCCCGGCGCACCGCGGTTACGGGGACACGCCGAGGAACCGCTCCACGGCGTCGGCGATCCGCTCGGAGGCACGGCCGTCCCCGTAGGGGTTCGGGATGGTCGCCATCCGGGCCCGTGCCTCGTGATCGTCCAGCAGGCGCAGCACCTCCTTCACGATGCGTGCCCGGTCCGTGCCGACCAGGATCGAGGCGCCGGCGGCCACGCCCTCGGGCCGCTCGGTGACCTCCCGCATCACGAGCACGGGGAGATCCAGCGAGGGGGCCTCCTCCTGCACGCCCCCGGAGTCGGTCAGGGCGAGAGTCGAGCGGTCCATCAGGTGGACGAAATCCAGGTAGTCCACCGGATCGGTCAGGTGCACACGCTCCTCGCCGCCGAGGATGGCCTCCATCGGGCCGCGCACGTTCGGGTTCCGGTGGACCGGGAACACCAGCTGGACGTTCTCGCGCCGCCGCGCGATCTCGCGCATCGCCTCCGCCGCCGCGCGGAGGGGGCCACCGAAGGACTCCCGGCGGTGCATTGTGACCACGATGGTGGGGATCGAGAAGTCGATCCGGGAGAGGGCCTCCATCCGGAACCGGTGCGGACGGCTGCGGATCTCGAGCAAGGCGTCGATGACGGTGTTCCCGGTCACGACGATCCGATCCGGCGGGATGCCCTCCCGCAGCAGGTTCTCCCGCGCGGCCTCCGTCGGCGGGAAGTGCAGGTCGGCGGCAACCGTGGTCAGGCGCCGGTTCATCTCCTCCGGGAAGGGGTGGTGGCGGTCGCCGGTCCGCAGGCCGGCTTCCACGTGACCCACCGGGATACGCTGCAGGTAGGCGGCGATCGCCGCCGCGAACGTCGTGATCGTGTCCCCCTGCACGAGCACGAGATCCGGCCGCTCCTCGGCGAACGTGCGGGAGAGTCCCGCGATGGCGGCGGACGCCACGTCGGCCGGCGATTGATCGGGACGCATCAGGTCCAGGTCGCGATCCGCGTGGAGGCCGAACACCTCGAGGACCTGGTCGAGCATCTCGCGATGCTGCGCGGTCAGACACAGGCTGGAGCGGAGCCGCCCGACGCGGCCCTGCAGCGCGCGGTGTACCGGGGCCATCTTCACCGCCTCCGGCCGGGTGCCGAAGGCGAGCATGACATGGTGGGGGGTCAAGCCGCACCGCTCCTTTCCTCGGATCTTCCGAGAATGAAGGGGATCGACAGGGTGAACGCCACGAGGACGAACACCTCCGAGTCCCCGAAGTTGTACTCCAGCAGGCCCATGGTGAGAAACGCCGCGCCGCCGGCCAGGGAGGCGAGCAGCAGGTCGCGCCGCAGACCGCCGGAACCGTCGGTGAGCTCGCCGCGCCGCGGCAGCCGCCGCAGCACCTCACGGAGCCAGACCGCGAGCCCGGCCAGCCAGGCCAGCACCGCGGGGATCCCGAAGGCGGCGGCCAGCTGGAGGACGTTGTCGTGTAGATGATCCGGGGTCTCCTGGGGGACCCGCGGGCCGCCGGCCACCGCCGATCCCCCGGGGCCGCCGTCGAAGTCGTCGTACCGGCGGACCACCTGCTCGCGGCCGCCGACCCCGAGGACGGGATGGGCGGCGACCATTCGCAATCCCGTACGGTACATCTCCAGGCGCCGCACGTTGGAGTAGTGCGTCCGGGTATCGACCATCGTCGCGGCGCGCTCGCGCAGCGCCGGCACCGCGACCACGGGCAGCAGGACGAGCACGGGCAGGGCCAGGAGCCATCGGGGGTTCTTGAACAGCAGGACGACGCCCAGGGCGACCGCCAGGCCCATCCAGGCGGAGCGGGTCAGGGTCGCCAGCAGCGCCAGCGTCGCCAGGATGGCGTACCCCCAGAGCAGCCGGTCGGGGAGGCTCCGGCGCGCGGTGAGCAGCGGCAGCACCAGCGCCAGGGTGATCATCAGCAGTCCCGAGTGGGTCATGTAGTGGCTGACGCCGTGGGACCGCGTCGCGATCGGGTCGCTGACCGTCAGGTACTGGTAGATCCCCAGCACCGAGAGGCCCGCGCTGACCACGCAGGCGGCGCCGAGGACACGCCGGATCTCCGTCGCGGATCGCAGCACGGCCCCGAGGAAGAAGATGGCCAGCAGGTTCAGCAGCTTCTTCGCGTCGTAGAGGGCCTCCTCCGGATCCGGGCCGAGGGCCGACGCCAGCAGCACCCAGCCCGCGAACAGGGCCCAGGGCAGGACCCAGCGGCGCGGTCCGGGAACGTCCCAGCGGCCGCGCCGGACCATCGCGGCGAGGAGGAGGACCCAGCCCAGGGCATGCAGCGTCTGCCAGGGTGCCGTCTTGAAGGACAGGGACACCATGCCGGCGGCCACCAGCAGGAGCGCCCGGTCGAGGCCTCTCCGGTCTCCGGCAAGGCGGTCGAGGAGCTGGGATGGGAGGCTCAGCGTCACGGCCGGCTCAGGATAGCAGAGAGGCGTCCTGCAGTCGCACGGTGCCGACCACGAGATTCCGGTCCGCGCCGGCAGGGTCGAAGAAGTCGTTCGGGAAGCTCAGCCGGACCGTCGTCATGGCCGTGCCGGGGGTGAGCCGCACGCGGTACGTGGCCCAGTCCCGCCCCACGGGAAGCTCCGCCAGACGCCGGCCCGAGGCCTCCACGCGCAGCCGCGGCGCCTCCCCCCGGGCCGCCGTCCCGCGTGCCTCCACCAGCAGCTCGTAGGCCCGCCCCGGCTGCAGCAGGAGCGGTACCCTCCGGTCCTCGGCGGATCCGTCCAGGAAATTCCCGTTCGGATGACGATCCGGCCACTCGTCACGGGCCACGATCACGATCCCCGCCGCCAGGGCGGCCCGGGCCTCCCCCGCCTCCTCGTCGTCGGGCGGCCCCAGCGCGGCGGTCAGCGGGAGCACCAGGGGTCGTGGGGCGCCCGCCGCGGCGGCACGCCGCAGCGACCGCCACGCGCCCTGCCGATCCCCGCGGGCAAGACGCGCCCGGGTGACCGCGAGCAGCACCTCGACGTTCTCCGGGCTCCGCTCGAGCAGGTCGCCGAGGGTGCGCTCCGCCTCCTCCGGTTTCCCGAGCCGCAGCCGGCACTCGGCGTCCAGCAGCCGGGCCGCTCCACCCGGGGTCCCCTCTGCGGCCTCGATCCAATCCAGCGCTCCCGCGGGCCGGCCCGCGTCGAGCAACTCGATCGCCACCGCGATCGCGGTGGTCCGCGGAAGGAACGCCAGTCCGGCGGGCGGTCCGCCCGCTCCCGGCAGGAACGCCACGAGCCGCCGCAGCGCATCCCGGACCTCGGGGGTCTCGCCCTGCGCGGCGGCGACCTCCGCGCGGGCCAGCCAGGGGAGACCGCTCTCCGGGGCCTCCGCCAGGGCGAGCTCCGCCCAGTCCCGCGCGGCGACCTGCCGGCCGTGCCGCAGCGCCGCCCGGGAGGCCCGCGCCAGGACGTCGCCCGCGGCGTCGGGCCGCGTCACCCGGATTGCCGCCAGGAGGGAGTCGACCTCGCCCGGCTCGGGCGGTCGGGAGGTCCAGGCCCGCTCGAGGTCGCCCTCGCGGGCCTCCAGCCTGCGGCCGCGGACCTCCGCGCCGCCGAACCCGGCCAGCAGCAGGGCCGAGAGGGACAGTGCGGCGATCCGGAACGCGCCGCGATCGGGACGCCAGCGGCTGAGATACAGGTAGAGCACGCCGCAGGACAGCGCCACCCCCTGGAGCAGGATCTGCGGCACCACTTCCGAAGCGTCGGACCGGTACCAGAGGAGCCCGAGGGAGGAGAACACGACGAGGCCGCAGGCCCCCAGCACGCCGACGTCCAGGATGGTGAAGCGCCAGGCGAGCTTCCCCGAGACCGACTGGACGTTCATGTGGGTCCACAGCACCAGGGCTGCGCCCAGCACCCAGAGCGCCCGGGAGGGGAGCGGCACCGCACGGAGCGGGTCGACCGCGAAGGGCTGGACCGCCAGGAAGAGCACCCCCGCCAGGAAGACGTAACGATGCAGCGCGGTGATCGCGCCCCGGGAGAGCAGCAGGACGGTCACGATGGCGAGGCCCGCCGCGATCCGTCCCTGCCGCACCGAGAGCTCCGAGAGGCAGCCGATCAGCGTCGCCAGCAGGATCAGCACGAACCCGTCCCGGACGCGGTCCTTCATACCTCGGTCCTTCCGTGGAAGGCCCGGCCGAAGGGAAGACCCGCCAGGAAGAAGGCCAGCATCGCCACCTCCGCGTCGCCGAGGTTGTGCTCGAACAGCCCTGCGAGCAGGAACACCCCCGCCGCCAGCCAGGCCGCCGCGGGCACGCCGCTCCGGGGATCCCGCCGCCGGAGCATGCGCCAGGCACGCGGCGTCAGCGCGGCATAGAAGGCCGCCCACAGGGTGATCCAGGCCGCGAGCCCGGCGAGCCCGAGCTCCGCCGCGAGGTGGAGCGGCGTCGAGTGGGCGTGGGCGGGGTGGAAGATCGCGGTATCGACCCACCGGACGACCTCCCGGCGGTAGCCTCCGGGACCGATCCCCAGCAGCGGGTGCTCTCGCAGCATCGCCAGGCAGGCGTGCCACATCTCGGCCCGGCTCACGCCGGGGGAAACGCCGGCCAGGAGGACGAAGCGTCGCACCAGGACCGCCCCGGCCCCGACCGTTCCCAGCCCGATGGAGGCCAGGCCCGTCGCGGCCGCCAGCCGCGACCCCCGGGACCGCCAGGCTGCCGCGAGCAGGATCGCGAGACCGGCGGTGGCGGCGGCGGTCGGGGCGCGGGCGCCGGTGAGGACGAGCGCCACGGCCAGGGACGGGAGCGGCGCCAGCCGCCGGACCCACCCGGCGGCCCCCCGCGGCGGGCCGGCGCCCCAGGCCGCGAGGGCCGTGAAGGTAACGAGGAGGATCGCCTGCTGCCCGGCGAAGGTCATCGGGTGGCTGAAGAAGCCGGAGGCGCGCCCCTCCAGGAACCGTGGGTCGGGGATCCCGAGGCGATCGAACACGCCGGCACGGCCGAGGAGCTCCGGGGCGAATCCCTCCGCGATCCCCATGGTCGCCGCCAGGAGCGCGCCGGCGAGGAGGCAGCGCAGCAGCCTCCGGACTGTCGCGACGTCGGCGGCCGCCTCCCGGGCGAGCAGGAAGGGGAGGACCGTCCACAGGGAGAGCGCGGCGGCGGACGCGCTCACGGGCCGGGAGGACAGGCCCGCCGACAGCCCGGCGACCAGCAGCAGGCCGAGGATCGGCAGGTCCAGCGGCGACGGCGTCCAGGGGCCTCGGTGGCGGACGAGGGTCGCGGCGTAGAGGAGGAGCCCTGCCGCCAGGGCGACCTGCGCCGGCGCGATCCCCAGGGGGAGCGCCACGGCCAGGAGGTAGACGGCGGGGAGAAAGGGCCGGCGTGGGATGGCGGGTTCAGTCCCGGCGGGATGGGGGCGAACCGGTTCCACGACGTGCCCTTCGCAGGCCTTCCCCGAGCAGCAGCCACAGGAACGCCGAGTTCGAGCGCACGTAGCGTCGCCACAGCCGTCTCGGCTCCTGCGCCAGCCGGAACGACCATTCGAGTCCGAGCCTCTGGAACACCCGCGGCGCGCGCCGCACACGTCCGGCGATCACGTCCAGGCTGCCGCCGACTCCCATGCAGAACGGGATCCCCAGGGCATCGTGGTGGGAGGCGAGGAAGAGCTCCTTCTTCGGCGTCGACAGGGCCACGAACAGGATGTCCGGTGCCGCCGCCGTCACCCTCCGGACGACGTCGGCCTCCTGCTCGGGGGTGAAGTAGCCGTCCACCGCCCCGACGATCTTGAGGCCGGGGTGGCGCCGGCGGAGGACCTGCATCGCGTCCCGGACCACGTCCTCCCGCGCCCCGAGGGTGAAGACGCGGAACCCGCGCCGGGAGGCCAGGCCCAGGACGTTCTCCATCAGGTCGATCCCCGTCACCCTCTCCGGGAGCGGGTGTCCGAGGAGCCGGGAGGCCCACACGATCGACTGGCCGTCCGCGGTCACGAGGTGCGCGGTCTCGATCGAACGGCGCAGCACCGGGTCATCGCGCATCGCCACGAGCTTCGCCGCGTTCATCGCGACGTGGCGCAGGGGCTCCCGGCGTTGCACGGCGTCCTCCACCAGCCGCAGGGCGTCCTGCATCGTCACGGGATCCAGCGGGCTCCCCAGCAGCTCGATCCTCGTGGGAAGGAGCGACCGGATGTCGGCGGGAGCTGTCGGGCAGGCGTTGATGGGCATCCGGCGCGTGGCCTCGATGTCAGGGAACGGACAGGGACGCCGGATTATAGCGGTGGTCCGTTCGGCGAAGCAAGGAAGCGGGCGGCACCAGGCGGCCGTCGAGGAAGATCCGGTGCCAGGTCTCCAGCGCCAGCAGCGCGAACAGCTGGCGCCGCCGGTCCCGCCGGCCAGCCCGCTGCTCCTCCACCAGGCGGTCGATCGCCCGCCCGTCGCAGTAGCTCGCCATCGCGGCATCGGGCTCCTGGAGCCACTGGATCGACGGCCCGCCGCCGCCGTCGTCGTCACGAAGCCAGGCCCGATCTGGCGGCGAGAAATTCCGCTTCGGCCGTGCCAGGACCTCCCCTGGCACCAGCGTCCGCAGGGCGTCCCGGAGCAGGGACTTGCCGCGGCGCCCGCCGATCCGGAGCGACCCGGGGATGCGCTCCACGAGCCGGACGAACTCGAGGTCCAGGAAGGGGACCCGCACCTCGAGGGAGTGGGCCATGGCGATCTTGTCGGCATACAGCAGCAGGTCGTCGGGCAGCCCGAACCGGGAATCCAGGAAGAGGAAGCGGCTCACCGGATCGAGATGCGCCGCCGGAGCGCTGCGATGGGCGATCAGGTCGAGCGGGTCCGGACCCTCCGTGCCACGCAGACGGCGCCGATCCGCGAGGGGGAACAGCGCCAGGATCTCCTGGTGGCGCCGGGCCACGTCCCGGACCGCGAGGCTGCGGGCAGCCCGCTCGAGCGTCTCCGAGCCGGGGCGCATCCAGGCCGCGAGCCGGCAGGGTCCCGACAGCAGGCGGCCGAGCAGTCCCGCGGACAGCTTCTCCGCCCGGTGGCGCGGGTAGCCTCCCAGGGGCTCGTCGGCGCCCTGGCCGGAGAGCACCGCCTTGTGGTCCGTGGCGGCCAACTCACAGAGGGCGTCGAAGGGCGCCACCGACGGCGTGGCCACGGGCTCGTCCAGGTGGTGGAGGGCGGTGACCAGCCGCCGGCGGTAGTCGGCGTCGGAGATCCGCACGTGGCGATGCGGCGAGGCGAGGCGGCGGGCGGTCTCCCCGGCCTCGGGCACCTCGTCCAGCGCCGGGGCGTCCTCGAAGCCGACGGTGAAGGAGGCCACCGGTGCCGCGGTCTCCCGCGCCGCCACCGCCAGCATCGCGGCGGAGTCCGCGCCGCCGCTCAGCAGCACGCCCACGGGCACGTCGGCCATCAGCTGCCGCCGGATGGCAGGCTCCAGCGCCGCCCGCAGCTCCTCGACCCACTCCTCCCGGGTCGGCCGCGGGTCGACCGCCGCGGGCGCCGGAACGTAGCTCTCCAGCCGGGGCGGGGCGTCCCCCTGGGCCAGGAGCCGTTCGCCGGGACCCAGCTTCCGGATGCCGCGGAACAGGGTCCACGGGGGGGGCACGAAGCGGAAGGAGAGGTACAGGTCCAGCGCTTCGGGATCCAGCTCCCGGCGCAGGCCCGGCAGCGTGAGCAGCGCCTTGATCTCCGACGCGAAGGCGAGGATACGCCCGTGGATCGCGTAGTAGAGCGGCTTCACCCCGAAGGGGTCGCGCGCGAGGAGGAGACGCCGGTGACCGGCATCCCACAGCGCCAGGGCGAAGATGCCGTTCAGGCGCGTCAGCGCATCCGGCCCGTCC